>JAKAHX010000097.1:0-3694 GCA_021814735.1 Chloroflexota bacterium
ACGGGGATCGCATCGCGATCGGCGTGTCGGGGCGCACGAACGTCTGCGGGGCCGGCCAGCTCGCGCTGGCGGTGGGACCCCTCGGCTACCACGCCTTCCTGTGCCCGGTCACGGACCGGCTCCACCTCGCCACGGCGGTGACGCCGCTCGGCCCGGGCCGCCTGCTCGGCACGGCGGCCGGCTTCGCATCGCTGGACCGGGCACCGGGCTCCGCGCCCGAACCCGGGGTCGAACGGCTGCTCGTCCCCGATGACGAGGCGGGCGCCGCCAACGTACTGGCGGTAGCGGGGCGGGTGCTGATGGCCGTCGGCCATCCCGTCACCGCGGCGCTCCTGCGCACCCGCGGCGAGATGGTCGTCGAGCTCCCGCTCGACGAGTTCGCCCGCGCCGACGGGGGCCCCACCTGCCTGGTCGCGCTGGTCCCGTGACGAGGCCTCACGGGGCCGCGTCGGGGGCTTCACCTCGCGACGCCTGCCGTCTCCCGGGGTGTCTGCGCGGCGTGACCGCGGCCGGCCAGTCCGGGCTCGTGGTCAGGCTCTGACCTCCTGGCGCATGAAGGCCACGTAGCCCACCCCGAAGCAGACCACCGTGAGCGCCACCAGCGCCACACCCTGCGGCCACCCCAGCAGCACGCTCTGCTCGTAGGGGAGGATGGAGGGCAGGGAGGTCTGCTGCGAGGGCAGGATGATCCCCACCGTCTGCACTGTCGGGTCGAGCAGGTAGGCGGTCGCCTCGCTGTAGAGCTCCCCGGGCGAGATCCTCGCGAGGTCCAGCTGCAGCTGCGCGTTGGCCACCTGCTGCTGCAGGGACGCGTTCGTCGGAACCGGGGAGAGCACGCCGGCCACCACGCTCGTGAGCAGCGAGGCGAAGAGCGTCAGGACCAGCCAGACGGAGATCGCCGCCAGCGCGGAGGTGGCGGCCCGCCGCAGCAGGATCGAACAGAGCATGGCGAAGGCCAGCCAGAAGCCCACGTACACGATGGTCACCAGGACCCACGTGGCGACCCGTGCCACGTCGTCGGGCCCCGGCACGATCCCCAGCTCGAAGAACGCCACGCCCGAGACCAGGACCGTGATCGACGCGAGGACCAGGCCGATGGCCGCCAGGCCGGCCACGAACTTGCCGTTGATCACGTCGTCGCGGTGAATGGGCTGGGCCACCAGCCGGGGCAGCGTCCGCTCGGCACGTTCGCCGTTGATCGCGTCGAAGCCGAACGCGATCCCGAGCAGGGGCCCCAGGAGCCCGATCAGGGTCGCGAAGGCGGGGATCTGCGAGGAGGGCGACTGGGCGCTGAAGAGCAGCACGAAGAGCCCGGGAGAGCCGGTCGCCTGCTGCGCGTTGGCGCGCACGTACGTGGTGGTGGAGTAGATCGCGCCCGCGGCGGCCAGCCCGAGGATCGCGATGAGGATGAAGAGCCGGATGCTCAGCACGTGATCTCCGAACTCCTTGTCCGCGACCACGCGCCAGCCGCCACCGGGACTCCGCTCGCCGTCCCCGGCCCACCACGCCCGCACCCGGGCCAGCATGCCGGTGCCCCCGCCACGGGCCTCCGGGCCGCGGCGATCCTGGTCCGTGCCCGGGACCCGGGACGCTGGCCCGGGCTCCGCCACCGTGCGGGTCACCTCAGGCTGCCCGGCCATTGCCCGCCTCCTCCCTGGAGAAGTAGCGCATGTAGATCTCGTCCAGGTCGTCGCCGACGCGCCGGAGGTGCCAGACGCCCACGCCGCGCGAGGCGAGCTCGGCCGCCAGGCGTGACTGCAGGGCCCGCGCCCCGGTGACGCGCCAGACACGTGGGTCGTGGTCGTCGCGGACCGCGTCGCGTACGCCGGGGATCGCCCGCAGGGCGGGCTCGAGTGCGTCGGCGGGCCCATCCAGACCCACCTCGATCTGGAGCGTCTCGGTCGCGACCTGCTCGGCGAGGCGGCGCATGGTGCCCTGCGCGACGATGCGGCCCGAGACGAAGATCGCCACCCGGTCGCAGACCTGCTGCACCTGGTGCAGCAGGTGACTCGAGAGCAGGACGGCGGCGCCCCGCTCGCGGGCGATGGAACGGATGAGCTCCAGCACCTCGGCGACACCGGCCGGGTCGATCGCCGCGGTCGGCTCGTCCAGGATCACCACGGAGGGGTCCTTGACCAAGGCATCCGCCAGCCCCAGGCGCTGCCGCATGCCCCGCGAGTAGGTCTCCACCGGCCGGTCCGCGACGTCGGCCAGGCCCACCTGCGCAAGCAGGTCGGTGATCCGATCCTCGGTGGTGCGGCGGTCGAGGCGGTTGAGGCGGGCCGTGTAGCGCAGGTTCTGGCGGCCGGTCAGCGCGCCGTAGAAGCCGACCTCGTCGGGCAGGTAGCCTACCCGGCGCTTGACCTCCAGTGGGGCCCGCGTGGGGTCGAACCCGGCCACCTCGGCCCGCCCGTCGGTGGGCTCGGAGAGTCCGAGCAGCATGAGGATGGTGGTGGTCTTGCCGGCGCCGTTCGGCCCCAGGAGCCCGAACACCTCACCGGGGCGCACGTCCAGGTTCAGGTGATCGACGGCCAGCACGTCCCCGTAGCGCTTGGTGAGCGCGCGCGCCCGGATGACGGAGGGCGCCGCGCCACGGTCGGCATCCCCGCGCGTCCCCCGGGCACGTGCCTCGCTTCGGCCGCGTCGCTCGGGCGCACGCGTGGCAGCCTCCCCGTCGGCCTGCGCGGACCCGGCGTCGGTGGCGTCCGTGCCCAGTCCTGGCTGGTCCTCCAGCCGATTGTCCGCGGACGTCATCTCAACGCCTGCCGTAGCGGCGGAAGACCCAGCCCAGGCCCACCAGCACGACCGCGATCAGGGCGAGTCCCACGAACCCCCAGAGTGGGGAGGTCTGCACGGTCGTGCGGATGTCCAGGCTCTGGCTCGCGGACCCCGAGCTGGCGGTCATCGTCACGTCGTAGTCACCGGTGAGCGCGTCGCTGGAGGGATGGATGGTGGCCGTCACGGTCTTGGCATCGCCCGGCTGCATCGAGGCGATCGTGGCTGGCGAGTAGGAGACCGTCCATCCGCTCGGCGGCGTGGCCGTCAGGCTCACGTTCGTGAGCGGCACCGCGCCGCTGTTCGTCACGATCAGCGAGATCGTCCCGCTGCCGCCGGCGGTCACCTGCGCGTTCAGCACCTGGTTCGGGGTGCTGAGCGTCAGCGCCGGGGAGCCCGTGACGTCGGCCTCCAGCTTCACCTGCGCGGTCTGGGAACCCGCCGCCGCGGTGACGCTGATGGGGTACTGGCCTGCCGGCACGGTGCTGGGCGGCGTCACCGTCACGGTGAGCGTGTCGCTCGATCCGCCCGCGATGGTGTCCGTGAGCGCCTGCGCGTTGCTCGAGGGATGGACCTCGACCTGCCACCCATCCGGGCCCTGACCCTGCAGCGTGAACGTCTGCTGCTGCGTGCCGTTGTTGGCCAGGGTCAGGCTGTAGGTGAACGTGCTGCTCGCGGTGCCCGAGAGCTTCGCGAAGTCCGTGGTCAGCTGCACGCCGCCACCCGCGGTGCTCTCGACCCGGATGGTGAGCGGCAGCGTCTGCGTCCCCTGGGCCGCCGTCGCGGTGACCGTGATGGTCTGGACACCGGGCGTGGCGTCCTGGGGCACTTTCACGGCCAGGCTGACCGAGGGAGGCGTGGTCCCCCCGGTGTAGACCGCATCGATCGTGTTCCCGCCCCCGGTGAGCGTCGCCGTCCA
>JAKAHX010000097.1:3794-6515 GCA_021814735.1 Chloroflexota bacterium
AGCGCCAGGCGCTGGCGTTGCCCCGCCGACAGGCGGGCACCGTGCTCGCCCACCCGGGTGTCCAGGCCCTCCGGCAGCGAATCCGCCCAGGCCCCCAGCTGAGCTCGACGGAGCGCGTCCCGCAGCGCCTCGTCATCGGCGTCCGGCCGCGCCAGCCGCACGTTCTCGCGGACCGACGTGTCGAAGACGTGCGCGTCCTGCGCGCAGAGCCCGATGACGCGCCGCACATCCTCCGCGGCGAGGCGTGTCAGGTCCACCGGCCCGCCCGGCGCGACGAGCTGCACGGTTCCCCCCGACGGATCCAGGAACCGGAGCAGCACCGCCGCGAGCGTGCTCTTGCCGGAGCCACTGGGCCCGGTCACCAGCAGCCGCGTGCCCGGGGCCACGTCGAGGTCGAGCGCACGCAGCACGTCGGGCCCGGCGGGGTCGTACCGCGCGGCCAGGCCCCGGACTCGCAGCCCGTAGGGACCCGACGGCAGCGGGAGCGGCGCATCCGGCTCGTGCACTGGTTCGGGCCGATCCAGGACGTCCACCACGCGCTCGGCCGACGCCGCGAGGCCGGGCAGGTGCTGCGCGGCGGAGACCAGGCCGGCGACCACCTCGTGCGCGGCGATCGGGGTGAGCGCCACGACCGCCAGTCCCACGCCGCCCAGGGAGCCGTCGCGAACGGCCAGCACACCCGCCACCAGGGCGCACCACACGGCGGCACCGGTGCCGATCCCCGAGAGGAACGTGCCGGTCGCGCCACCCGTGGCGGCGCGACGCTCGGCGGCCGCAAGGCGAGCGTCGATGCGGCCGATGCGGTCGATCGCCCTCCCGGCGGCGGCTGCCACCAGCAGCTCCGGCGCCCCGGCCAGCACGTCCACCGTCGCCGTCGCGAGCTCGCCACGCGCGGGCGCAACGGCCCGCTCCGCGCGCCGGGAATAGCGACCGGCCAGCACCGGCGCCACGAGGGCAACGAAGGCCAGCGTGATCCCGAGCGCGAGCCCGGCCAGGGGTGCCAGCCATCCGACGAGGATCGTGGCACCGGCGGCCACGATCAACGCCGACGCGTACGGCAGCAGGAGCCGCAGCCACAGGTCGGCCAGCCCGTCGACGTCGGAGACGAGGCGCGCGAGCAGATCGCCGGAACGGAAGGCGGCAAGGCCCGCCGGCGCCAGCCGCTCGAGGTGCCGGTAGACGTGGACCCGCAGCTCACCCAGGATCCGGAACGCCGCATCGTGCGCGGCCAGGCGCTCCGCGTAGCGGAACGCGGCCCGCCCGATGCCGAAGGTCTGCACCGCCGTGATGGCCACCATGAGGGCCAGGACCGGCGGGCGCTGGGCGGCCCGGGCGATGAGCCAGGCCGACGTGGCGGTGAGGCCCACCGCCGAGCCGGCGGCCGCGACCCCGGCGAGCACGGCCAGCACCAGTCGGCCGGTCATGGGGCGGCCGATGCTCACGATCCGCCGGAGGGCGCCCGAGGTGGCGGTCACGGGAGACCCGTCGGCCCCGGCGGTCTCATTCCGCGGATCCGGAGCCTGCTGCGCTGCGGCTCCGCCGCCCGCGCCGTTTGGGCTCACGCCGGCACCGCCCGTGAAGAGACGGTCGCCACGCGATCGGCGACCGCCAGCGCGGCCGGTCGGTGCGCCACCAGGATCACCGCCGTGGCTCGACGGCGAGCGACCTCGCGGACGGATGCGAGGACCTCGGCCTCGGCCTCGGCATCCAGACCGGCGGTCGGTTCGTCGAGGAGCAGCAGGGGGGCGTCGCGGAGCAGCGCGCGCGCCACCGCGACGCGCCGGCGCTCCCCGGTCGAGAGTCCCGCGCCATGCTCCCCGAGCACCAGCCCGGGATCCACGTCGGGGAGCCCCGCGGCCGCCATTGCCGCCCGGACCGCGGCGTCGGACGCCTCGGGCTCCGCGAGGCGCACGTTCTCCGCCACGCTGCCCGCGAAGAGGAATGGCACCTGGGGCACCCAGGCCACGTGCCGGCGCCAGTCCGTCGCGTCGAGGTCCGCGACCCGCAGCTCGGCGCCGTCGCCCACCTCCAGCGTGACGCGTCCCTCGTCCGGCCGACGCAGACCCAGGATCACGTGGAGCAGCGTCGTCTTGCCGGCACCGCTCGCCCCACGGACGGCGACGATCTCGCCGGGCCGTACCTCCAGGGACGCGGCGGCGGGCGCGGCCAGCTCGCGGTCGGGCTGGCTGACCGTCACATGCTCGACGCGGAGCGCCCGCAGCCGAGCGTCCGGCGGGAGCCGGACCGTCCCGCGTTCCGGCGCAGGTGCCTCGATGATCGCGAAGGCCGCCGCTGCGGCGGCGAGCCCCTCCTCGCTCGCGTGGAAGTTGGCGCCCAGCTGCCGAAGCGGCAGGTAGGCCTCGGGTGCCAGGACCAGGACGAAGAGCCCCGGGGCCAGGCTCATCTGACCGGCGACCAGGCGAAGCCCGACGCCCACCGCGACCAGGGCCACCGAGAGGGTGGCCGCGAGCTCCAGCACGAAGGCCGAGAGGAAGGCGATGCGCAGGGTCGCGAGTGTCTCTCGCCGGTAGGCGTCGGTGACCTCGCGCAGGCGCTCGACCTGGGCGCGGGCGCGCCCGTACACCTTGAGGGTGGGCAGACCCCCGACCACGTCCAGGAAGTAGTGCGCGAGCGTGCCAAGGGCCACCCATCGGCGGTGTCGTCGCGTCTCGGTGGCCCGTCCGATCAGGACCATGAACACCGGGATCAGCGGCACCGTGA
>JAKAHX010000098.1 GCA_021814735.1 Chloroflexota bacterium
GCCACCGGGGTCCTGTGCCCGAGCTTCGCGACCGCTCGGCCGCGGGCCGATCGGGTCGGGGAACTGCCACGCCCGCGGTGGCCCCCGCCGGGGCCCGAGGGCAGGGTCGTCGACGGGCGCGCGACCGTCAGCGTTCATACAGCCCGGGGGGGCGTGTCAGACGAACCGTGCGCGATCTTCAGCGGTTGAGCGGCAGGTCCATGCGGGCGCTCCACTCGGCCCAGCCCGCGTCGTACACCCCGACGTCCGGGTAGCCGAGCAGTGCCAGCGCAAAGGCGACCTTTGACGCACCGATCCCGCTGCCGTCGTAGACGAGTACCCGCCTGTCCCTCGAGATGCCCGCCCGCTGGAAGATCCCGCTCAGCTGATCGGGCGGCAGGAAGTGCTGTCCGTCGCCCGTGGTGAGCAGGACGGCCGGGACGTTGACGGCCCCGGGAAGGCGACCGAGGCGACCCGCGTCTCCCTGCTGGCCGGCGAAATCGGCCGGGCTGCGCGCGTCGACCACGTCCACGGCGCGTGACCCGATGAGGTCCCGCACGTCGGCGGTGGAGAGCCGCCGTCGGGGTTCCAGCCGTGGGGTGAACGTGGCCGGCTCGGCCGGCAGCTGCGCCGTGCTCGTCGGTCGACCGCTGGCCACCCACGCGGGCCAGCCGCCGTCAAGGACGCGAACCGCGTCGAACCCGTAGGTCTGCAGGCTCCACCACACCCGGCTCGCGTAGAGTCCGCCCGTGTCGTCGTAGCAGACGACGGTCATGCCATCGCCGACCCCGGCCCGGGACATGGCGGCGGCAAACCGATCGGGCCCGGCCAGCTGCAGGGGGGTGGCGTCGTCCGGGTCGGCCAGGTCCGTCATCCAGTCCATGAAGACAGCGCCCGGGATGTGTCCCTGAGCGAAGAGCTGGCGGGCGGTAAGGTCCGCGCGCCACCGGCAGTCGAGGATCCGCACCGACGAGCGGGACACGTGCTCCGCCACCCAGTCGATCGTGGCGAGCAGCTCCGGCCGGGCAAAGGATGCGGGCATCGCCGGTATCATAGCCGCCCATGAATCGCCCGGACCCCGACGAGCAGGCGCGGGTCGATGCGGCACGAGCCCAGCTGCCAGCACTCGAGGCCGCGATCTACCTCAACACCGGCACGTCCGGCCCGCTGCCGCTGACGGCCGACGAGGCGCTGCGCCAGCTCGAGGAGTACGAGCTGCGCTACGGCCGCGCCGGCCACGACGCATACGAGGAGCTCCTGGCCCGGATGGCCGAGTGCCGCGCCGCGGTCGCGGCGGTGCTGCACGCCTCACCCGACGCCGTCGCGCTGACGCGCTCGACCACCGACGGGCTGAACGCGGCGGCCTGGTCGATCGACTGGCATCCGGGCGACGAGGTCGTCACGACGTCGCTCGAGCATCCCGGGCTCCTGGCGCCCCTGGCCGCCCTGGCGGAGCGCGGGGTCGTCGTCCGGATGGTCGACGTGGGTGATGGCGGTGACGACGATGCGACACTGGCGGCGATCGAGCACGCGCTCTCGTCGCGCACCCGGCTGGTGGCTGTCTCCCACGTCTCGTGGATCACCGGTGCGGTCCTGCCCGTCGCACGCATCGCGGCACTGGCGAGCGCCGCGGGAGCGTGGACCGCCATCGACGGCGCCCAGTCCGCGGGTGCGATCGACGTCGACCCGGCGGGCCTCGGCGCCGACTTCTACGCGATCCCTGCGCAGAAGTGGCTGCTCGGGCCGGAGGGTATGGGTGCCCTCTGGGCGTCGGACCGCGCCATCCGCGAGGCGCGGCAGCCCTACGCGGGCTGGTGGACCACCGACGAGACCACCGCACACGGCGAGCCGGCCGGCGGGACTCGGGGTGCCTCGCGGCCCCCGGAGGCGGGCGCGGAGCCACCGGGGGCCGGCACGGGGACACGGGTCCTGGAGGGCCACGAGTGGCACGGCGCACCCGCCCTGCGGCCCTGGTCGGACGCGCGCCGGTTCGACACGACCGGCTTCCACCGACCGTCGGTGGCCGCGTTCGGACGGAGCACGGGCTGGCTGGCCATGCACGTGGGGCTGCCCTGGATGCACCAACGCGGGCCCCGACTGGCCGCTGCCGTCGCCGACGGACTGGCCTCGATCCCCGGCGTGACCGTCCTCACGCCGCGCCGGAGCATGGCCACCCTGGTCACCTTCCGGGTGGCGGGCTGGACCGCGGACGAGGCGCTCGACGCGTTACAGCGGCGGGTCTTCGCCGTCCTCCGAACGGTTCCCGGGACGGACGCCCTGCGCGCGAGCGTGGGCTGGTTCAACTCGGAGGCCGAGCTCGACCGGTTCCTCGAGACGGTCGAGGAGGTGGCGCGGCACACCCCCGCCACGTTCCCGCGCCGGGCCGAGCTCACCATCCTCGACCAGTGAGCACCCCGCGAGGTTGAGCACCCCGCCCCGCTGAGCGCGCTGCGTCGCCGTGCGGGTCGCGACGCGGGTGGGGGCCGCCGCGTGGCAGGTCGGCGTCATTCCCACCGGGTCGCTGGCCGTGGCCATGTCGATCGAGTTCGCGGGCGGGGTATCCTCGTCCGGGCAGGGGGAGTAGCTCAGCGGTTAGAGCCGCCGTCTTATACACGGCACGTCGTGCGTTCGAATCGCACCTCCCCCACCAGTGCCGGTCCCAGGCACGAAGTCGCTGGGTGAGTCCTGCCCCGGCTTCGGTCAGATGGGCCGTCCGGCCCACCCCGGGAGCGACCGTCTTCCCCTTACTCGTGGAGGGCCTTCGGGTGCAGCCTCGGGCGCGCGTGCTCCGTGTGCTCCGCGTGCCGCTTGCTCATGCCCGTCGTCGCTGTCGACGCCGGCCGAGGCCTGTGCGGGACGTGGCGGTCTGTCGCACGGGGAGTCGGCGCGAGGCAGGGGAGCATGGCCAGGGAGAGCGCAGGCAGTTCGGCAACCGCGGTCGAGGCCCGCCCACGGCGTTCCGCCGAGCGGAGGCCGGAGATCCACGACAGCGCCGTGGTGGACGAGGCCTGGATCGGGCGGATCGCCACGGCCGACGGTGCCTTCGTCACCGATGAGCGGCAGCGCGTGGTGGCCTGGTCCAGTTCTGCGCAACGCATGCTCGGGTTCTCACCGGAGGAGCTGGTTGGCCAGCCCTGCTTCCTGGCCCTGATGGGCCGGGAGCCGGACGGCCATCCCGTCTGCCGCCGGGGTTGCGCGGTGATCCGCAATGCGCGGCGCGGCCGGGGCACGGCGTCCTACGAGGTCACGGCGCGGACCCGGGACGGCTCAGCCCGTTCGCTCTCGTTCAGCATCGTCGTGGTGGAGCGGCCCCGGGGCGGGTTCCACGTCCTGCATCTGTTCCGGGACGCCGGTGCCTCCGCGCCCGCCCGGTCGGGCGCCACCCGGCGTGACGTGGCCGAGGCTCCCCGGACGCCGCCCGCCCAGGTCGATCCGCTGACCCGGAGGGAACTCCAGGTGCTGGGCCTCCTGGCGCAGGGATCGACCATCGACGAGATCGCGGAGCACCTTTCCATCAGCATCTTCACCGCCCGGAACCACGTGGCGAACGTCCAGTGCAAGCTCGGGGCGCGGAACCGGCTCGAGACGGTGCTCCTGGCGATGCGCCGTGGCCTCGTCTGACATGGCGCCCTCCGGGTACCCGGTGCGGGCGGACCTCGGTGCCGCCCGCGCGCGATGAGCGATGGTGCGTTCCGGGCCTTTCCCGCGCGACTGGTGCGCTCGCACCATGAACTGGTGGACGCCGGGACACAGACTGCCCGTGGCCCCTGGGACGCGCCCGCGACGCCGTTCGGGGCCAGGATCGGGACGTAGAGGAGAAGGTCGCCGCCCATGAGCCCACTCGATCTCTCGCGCTGGCAGTTCGGCATCACCACCGTCTACCACTTCCTGTTCGTCCCGCTGACGATCGGACTGGCGTTCCTGGTGGCAGGGCTGCAGACCGCCTGGGTGCGCAGCGGCAACGAACGCTACCTGCGGCTCACGCGCTTCTACGGCGAGCTCTTCCTGATCAACTTTGCGCTCGGGGTGGTCACCGGGATCGTGCAGGAGTTCCAGTTCGGGATGAACTGGAGCGCCTACAGCCGATTCGTGGGCGACATCTTCGGAGCCCCGCTCGCCATCGAGGGGCTCCTCGCGTTCTTCCTCGAGTCGACGTTCCTGGGGCTCTGGATCTTCGGGTGGGATCGCCTGCCGCGCCTGGTGCACCTCGCGACGATCTGGATCGCCGCGATTGGCACGGCGCTCTCCGCATTCTTCATCCTGGCTGCCAATGCCTGGATGCAGCACCCGGTGGGTTACCAGCTCGACACGGCGGCCGGGCGGGCGGTGCAGACCGACTTCCTCGCGGTGATCACCAACCCAGTGGCCACGATCACGTTCCCCCACACCATCGTGGCCGCCTTCCTCACGGCGGGGGCCTTCATGGCCGCGGTCGCCCTCTGGCGGCTCTGGCGCCACCCGGACCGGGACGCCGACGCGTTCCGAACCGCCGCACGGGTGGGCGCGGTGACAGTCCTGGTGGCGGCCGTGCTGGTGGTGGTCACCGGCGACCAGCAGGGCAAGGTGATGACCACCGTGCAGCCAATGAAGATGGCGGCGGCGGAGGCGCTCTACCAGACCGAGCAGCCGGCCTCCTTCTCGATCTTCACGATCGGCTCGCTCGATGGGCGGACGGAGCTCTTCTCGATCCGGATCCCGGATCTCCTCTCGTTCCTCGCCACCGGCAACCTGAACGGCAGGGTGGAGGGGATCAACGACCTGCAGAGCCAGTACCAGGCCACCTATGGTCCCGGCGACTACGTGCCCTACGTGCCGGTCACCTACTGGTCGTTCCGGCTCATGATCGGGACCGGTGCCTTGGCGGCGCTCGGGGCGCTCTGGATGCTCTGGGCGCTGCGGAAACGCGACCTCCCCATCGGGCGATGGGTGCTGGCCGTCTCGGTGGTCCTGCCGCTCCTGCCACTGGCCGCCAACTCGCTCGGCTGGATCTTCACGGAGATGGGCCGGCAGCCGTGGATCGTCTTCGGCCTGATGACGACGCAGGCCGGCGTCTCACCCGGGACGTCGACCGCGGAGGTGCTGATCAGCGTGGTCGGGTTCACGCTCCTCTACGGCGTGCTGGCCGTCATCGAGGTCGGCCTGCTCCTGCGCCGCATCCGGGGCGGTCTTCCGGACACGGCGTCCCCGGGCGCCGGTGACGAGCTCGGCCGCCCCGCGGCCTTCAGCTACTAGGGAGCGGGTGTCGCCATGCAACTGACGACGATCTGGTTCGCGCTCATCGCGGTCCTCTGGATCGGCTACTTCGTGCTGGAGGGCTTCGACTTCGGGGTGGGCATGCTCCTCCCCGTGCTGGGGCGCAGCGACCGGGAGCGGCGCGCCATGATCAACACCATCGGCCCCGTCTGGGACGGCAACGAGGTGTGGGTCCTGGTCGCGGGCGGCGCGACGTTCGCGGCCTTCCCCGAGTGGTACGCGACGCTCTTCAGCGGGTTCTACCTGGCGCTCTTCCTCATCCTGGTCGGGCTCATCATCCGCGGGGTGGCGTTCGAGTTCCGGAGCAAGCGGCCGGGATCGGCCTGGCGCGGGCGCTGGGACGCCGCGATCTTCCTGGGCTCCCTGCTGCCGGCGCTCCTGTGGGGCGTGGCGTTCGCGAACATCGTCCGCGGTGTCCCGATCGATGCCCATCACCAGTTCACGGGCGACCTGTTCACGCTGCTCAACCCGTACGGCCTGCTGGGCGGGCTGACCCTGCTGACCCTGTTCCTGACCCACGGAGCGTTCTTCCTGGCGCTGAAGACGACGGGCGACCTGCGAACCCGCGCCAACGCGCTGGCCGGGCGGCTCGGCCTGCTCGCGGCGGTGGTGGCGGTGGTCTTCCTGGTCTGGACCCAGGCGATCCGCGGGACGGAGGTGACCCTGGTGCTCGCGGCCCTGGCCGCCGTGGCACTCGTCGGGGCCCTGCTGGCCAACCGCGCCGGGCGGGAGGGCTGGGCGTTCGTGGGGACCGCGCTGACGATCGTCCTCGCGGTCGCCTCGCTCTTCGTGGGCCTCTTCCCCAACGTGATGCCGTCCACCACGGACGCCGCGTACAGCCTCACCACCACGAACGCGGCCTCGAGCGCCTACACGCTTACCATCATGACGTGGGTGGCCGCCATCTTCACGCCGATCGTCCTCGTCTACCAGGGGTGGACCTACTGGGTGTTCCGTCGGCGGATCTCCGTCGACCAGATCCCCGCCGACTCGTCGCACTGAGCCTGCAGCCGGCGGCCGGGAGCGTGCGGCCGCTGTCCGCGTGAGGGCGCTCGATCCGCGCCTGCTCCGGTATGCGCGCGCGACTGCCGGGGCCCTGGGGGCGGCTGTCGCGTTCGGCATCGCCACTGCCGGGCTGGCGATCGCGCAGGCGGCGTTCATCGCGCTGGTCGTGGACGCGGCGTTCCTGCGCGGGGCGTCCCTGGTCACGCTGACGCTGCCGCTGGCGGCGCTCGCCGCAG
>JAKAHX010000099.1 GCA_021814735.1 Chloroflexota bacterium
CGTCGCTCTTGATCTCGTTGAAGAGCTTCATGGCCTCGATCAGGCCGATCACCTGGCCGGCCACGATCTCGGCACCGATCTTCACGTAGGGGGCGGCACCCGGAGACGGCGCGCTGTAGAAGATACCGGTGAGCGGCGCCAGGACCGCGTGCGTGGCCGGAACGGCCTCCGCGGCACCATCGCCGCCGGCACCCGGCTGACCGGGAACACCCGGCTGCGCGACAGCGCCCGGTGCGGTGCGGCCGGCACCCGGTTGACCCGGTGTGCCGACGGCGTGTGCAGCCGACCCGTGGCCGCTCGGCCCATGGGCAGGACCGGGCGCCGGGTCGGCCGAACCCTCGACCAGCACGGCGGCCCCGGCGGGCGGCAGCGGCTTGCGCAGCACGATGCCAAGCTCGCCCGCCTGGACCTCGAGCTCGGCCAGCCCGGAGCGCTCGAGGAGGTCCTCGAGCCGGTCGATGAGGGCGAGCAGCTCCTCGGTGGTGGTCATGGACGGTCCCCGCCCCACTCGCCGGTCGCGTAGCGGCACTGGGGCCCGGTGGTGGCGAGCTCGACGGCGTAGCAGCACTCCGGCTCGTGGGCCGCGAGCGGGGGCCGGTGGCGGCACGCCCGGCGGGTGGCGGTCATGCGTCGACCCACCGGCGGAGGAGCAGGACGCTGTTCTGGCCGCCGAACCCGAACGCGTTGACGAGCGCCACGTCGAACGTCCCCCGGCGGGCCGCGCCGCGCACCACGTCCATGCCGGCCGCCTCCGCGTCGGGGTCGTCCAGGTTCAGCGTCGGCGGCACGCATCCCTCGACGAGCGAGCGGACCGAGACGGCGGCCCCGATCGCACCTGCCGCGCCCAGCGTGTGCCCGATCGCGCTCTTGGTCGCGGTGATGGGCACCCGGTCCGCCCGATCCCCGAGGAGCTCGCGGAGCCCGCCCAGCTCGGCGCGGTCGCCCTCGGGCGTGCTGGTCGCGTGCGCGCTCACGAAGTCGACGTCACGGGGCTCCAGCCCGGCCTTCGCAAAGGCACGGCGCGCGGCACGGACCGCGCCGCTGGCGCCCGGCGCCGGCAGGGTCGCGTGGTAAGCGTCCGCGGATGCCCCGTAGCCGGCGAGCTCGGCGAGGATCCGCGCGCCGCGGGCCCGGGCGTGGTCCAGGCCCTCCAGCACGAGCGTGGCCGCGCCCTCGGCGATCACGAACCCGTCGCGCCCCCGGTCGAACGGCCGGCTCGCGCCCGCGGGATCGTCGTTGCGGGTGCTGAGCGCCTTCATCGCCGAGAACGCGCCGACGATGCCCTCCAGGACCGTGGCCTCCGTCCCGCCGGCCAGCATCACCTCCGCGTCGCCGCGCCGGATCGTCTCGGCCGCCTCGCCGATGGCGTGGGCGCCGCTGGCACAGGCGCTGATGGTGGCCATGCTGGGGCCGCGGGCGCCCAGCACCAATCCGATCTGCCCGGCGGTCATGTTGGCGATCGCCATGGGGACGAAGAAGGGGCTGAGTCGGTCGGGGCCGCGCTCCACGTAGGTCCGGATCTCGTCGAAGATCGTGGCCGCCCCGCCGAAGCCGGTCCCCACGAACGCGCCGGTGGCGTCGGCGAGAGGCCCCTCGAGCCGCTCCGGGAGCCCGGCGTCGGCGAGCGCCTCCCGGGTGGCCAGCAGCGAGAGCTGCGTGGCCCGGTCGGTGCGGCGGAGCGCCTTGCGGTCGAGGACGCGCGACGGGTCGGCGTCGAGCGCCTCCCCGGCGATCCGGCACGCCAGGCGCGACGCATCGAAGGAAGCGATGGGGCGAATCCCGGACTCCCCCGCGACGAGCCGTTCCCAGGTGGCGGGCAGGTCGGCGCCGAGCGGCGTCACGGCGCCCAGGCCGGTCACCACCACGCGCCGGGATTCGGCCGACGTCACCGGACGAAGCGCCCCGTCCGGACCGTGGCGGCGCGGTAGACGTCGCCGGCAAGGCCCCGCCGCGAGAGCTCGTCGCTCACCAGCTGCGTGTCGTAGGCCGAGCGGCGCAGGTCGGCCCGCACCTCGTCGCCATCGATCTCCAGGAGGGCCCAGGCGGCGGCCGGGTCGCCGTCGAAGGCATAGCCGCAGGAGCCCGGGTTCACGATCTGCTTCCAGCCGAGGTCCCGCACGTCCGCGATGTGCGTGTGGCCGCAGGTCACGATGCGGGCGTCCGTCCGGGCCATCCGCTCGATGATCGTCGTGACGTCCACGTCCGCGCCCATCCCCGAGGTCTGGCTGCCCGGCGAGGCGTGGCAGGCGAGCACCAGCGTCTCGTCCACGCGCACCCGTCGTTCCGCCGGCAGGCGCCGCAGCCAGTCGAGCCGCTCGTCCCCCAGCTCGTCGTGTGCCCACTCGGCGGCCACCACGTTCACCCGGGGGACCTCGTCGAACCAGGGGAACGCCCCGGCCATGTCCAGGTCGGCGGCCGCCACGTCCGTGTTGCCCTGGATGACGATCGCGCCCTGCGCCTCGAGCTCGCGGACCCGGTCGACCGCCTCGCACGGCCGGGGGCCGTTGAGGACGTAGTCGCCGAGGAAGACGACGAGGTCGGGCGCCTCGCGACGCACGTCGACGAGGGCAGCGTCGAGGGCGGTCACGTTGCCGTGGATGTCGGAGAGGAGGGCGATGCGATAGGTCATGGCTGCCTCGTGTGCGATGGCCGTGGGCGCGCGGGCGCCCCGGCCGGCGTGCCGGAAGCGGTGGGGCGTGCCGCCGCCGGAAGGGCATGCACGGCAATGCCCCCGGAGGCGGAGGTCGCCACGGCCGGGCCGGCGCTCACCGGAGCGTCCCCGGTTGGGGTGGCTGCCGTAGCCGTTCCGGCGCTCACCGGAGCGTCCCCGGTGGCGGGATGATGAACGAGAGGAGCGCCTCGCAGGCGACCTCGCCGTCGACGGTCGCGACGGCACGGCCCTTGCCGAAGCGCCGGCCGAGCTTCTCCATCGTGATCTCCAGGCGCAGCGTGTCGCCAGGGACGACGATCCGCCGGAAGCGGCATTCCTCGATGCTGGCGAAGAGGCCCATCGTGTCGCCGAACCCGGGCTGCTTCGCGACATAGACGGCCATCGTCTGGGCCAGGGCCTCCACCTGGAGCACGCCGGGCATCACCGGCTGGCCCGGGAAGTGGCCCTGGAAGAACCACTCGGTGGCGGTGACGGCCTTCTGGCCGACGATCCGCTGGTGGTCCGGGTCGTACTCCACGATCCGGTCGACGAGCAGGAACGGCCAGCGGTGCGGGATCAGCGCCTGGATCTCGCGGGTGGTCAGCACGGTGGTCGTGCCGGGCGCGGCGGAACCGCCGGCCGGCTCCGTGCTCGCGGGGTCCTGTGTGCTCGACATCCGTCCCTCCCGATCCAACGCCGCGCGTCAGTCGCGGGCCGCGGCGACGAAGGCCGCCGGGCCGACCCGGTCGAGGAGGTTGGTGGTGAACCCGCCCTCCAGGAAGACCGGATGCGACAGGATCGCACGGTGGAATGCCACAGTGGTCTCCAGCCCCTCGATGCGCAGCTCGGCCAGCGCCGTGCGCGCCCGCGCGATCGCCGTGGCCCGGTCGGGGCCGTGGACGACCAGCTTGCCGAGCAGCGAGTCGTAGTAGGGCGGCACCTCGTAGCCGCGATAGATGTGGCTGTCCAGGCGGACGCCGGGCCCGCCGGGCGCCTGGAACTCCTCGATGGTCCCCGCCTGCGGCCGGAAGTCGTGCCCGACGTCCTCGGCCGTGATGCGAAACTCGATGGCGTGCCCGCGCGGGTCGACATCCGCCTGGGTGTACCCGAGCGGCTCGCCGGCCGCGATGCGGATCTGCTCCGCCACCATGTCGATCCCGGTGAGCATCTCGGTGACCGGGTGCTCCACCTGGATGCGGCAGTTGATCTCGATGAAGTAGTAGTTGCCCTCGGTGTCCACCAGGAACTCGAGGGTGCCCACGTTCTCGTAGCCGGCGGCCACGACGGCCTGGACCGCCGACTCGCACAGGTGGCGCCGGCTCTCGGGGCCCAGCGCCGGGGTGGGCGCCTCCTCGATCAGCTTCTGGTGGCGCCGCTGCACCGAGCAGTCGCGCTCGCCCAGGTGGACGGCGTTGCCGTACCGGTCCACGACCACCTGGACCTCGACGTGCCGGTTCTCCTCCAGCCACTTCTCCAGGTAGAGCGAGTCGTCGCCGAACGCGGCGCGGGCCTCCGAGCGGCAGATCGTGAGCGCCTGCTCGAGCTCGCGGGGCGAGCGCACCATGCGCATCCCCTTGCCGCCACCGCCCGCGGACGGCTTGACGAGCACCGGGTAGCCGATCCGCTCCGCCTCCTCGAGCGCGTGGGCGTCGTCGCGGATGAGCCCGGAGCCGGGGATGGTGGGCAGGCCGTGCTCCGCGAGCAGGTGCCGCGTGGTGGCCTTGGAGGCGAAGCGCTCCAGGACCTCCGCGGAGGGGCCGATGAAGGTGAGCCCGTGGGCGCGGACCATCTCGGCGAAGGCGTCGTCCTCCGAGAGGAACCCGTACCCCGGGTGGATCGCGTCGCACCCGGTGACGATGGCGGCCGAGATGATCGCGGCCGCCGAGAGGTAGCTGCGCTTCGCGTCGGCCGGCCCGATGCAGATCGCCTCCTCGGCCTGCTGGACCGCGAGCGTGTCGATGTCCGCCTCGCTGTACGCCACCACCGCGGGCACGCCCAGCTGGCGGCAGGCGCGCAGGATGCGCAGGGCGATCTCGCCGCGGTTGGCGATCAGGATCTTGCCGAACACTCAGGCACCCTCCGAGGCCGGTGCGCTGGCGGCTGCCGCGGGCCCCGCGCCCGATGGTGCTGTGGACGCCTGCCCGGCGTCCGCGCGTGCCGGTGCGCCAGTGTCCGCCGGTCCGTCATCGGGTGCGCGGCCGGGCAGGTCCAGCTGGACCAGCGGCTGCCCGTACTCGACCGCCTCGCCCGACTGGGCGAGCAGGCGGCCGATGAACCCGTCGACCGGGGCCACGACTTCCTGGCGGATCCCCAGGCAGTCCACGTACCCGATCACGTCGCCACTCTGCGCACGGCGCCCCGAGGTCCAGCCCTCGCGGGGGACGAAGTAGCCGACGGCGGGTGACGTGGCGACCGCCGGCGTGGCGGATGCGACCGGAGCCGCCGGGTGCGACCCGGGGGTCGATCCCGCAGCGTGTGCGCCCGCGGCCGATCCCCCACCGTGCGAGCCGGGGGGTGATCCCGCAGCGTGTGCGCCCGCGGCCGATCCTGCACCGTGCGGTCCGGCGGCCGGGCCCGCCGCGTGGGAGCCGCCGGCCGATCCCGCGGAGGCAGCGGCCGACACGGTCGATGCAGGCCCGCCCGGGGCAGCGTCCGACGACCCACCCGGGGTCGCCAGCGGGTCATCGCCCGCGCCCGGCTGGACGCCATCGGCAGCAGGCGTCGTCCCCGGGTGGGTGCTCTCGGCATGCGCGTGCCGCTCCGCGGCCGTCGCGGGTCGCGCTCCGCGGGCCGCGGAACCGGGGACCGTCCCGGCGGCACGGTGGAGGCCGCTCCCGGGCGAGGCCGCCGCCGATCCAGGGCCGCGACGCTCGTATGGCTTGCGCAGCCGGATCCGCCAGGCGTCGGTCCGCACCTCGAGCTCGCCCAGTCCGCTCGCGTCCAGCCGCGCGACCAGCGCCGGCAGGAGATCGTCCGCCAGGCGACGGATCGCCTCGGCAGCCCCGGGCCGGGATCCTGGCGTCACCGACACCGCGAGGGCATCGGCCGGGTCCGGCGCTTCGACCGCCAGGGAGACCGCCTTCTCCGGGTCGGCCGACCGAGCCGGAGCCGGGTCGGTGGGCGGCTGGGTCACCCGCTCCTCGGCGCCCACCTAGAGGTCCTCCCGCAGCGGCGCGTCCACGTCGGGATCCACCAGCGGTCGTGCGGGGCCAGCCTCGGGCACGCCGAGCGTGGCACGTCCCGCCTCGATCAGGTCGCGCAGGCGGCCCGCCAGGTCGGAGCGGCGCGCCGCCGCGGGCGCCACCTCGCGCTCCACGGTGGTGAAGGCACCCATCGTCCGGTAGCGCAGGTACCGGCGCTGCAGCAGCTCCTCGACGGGCAGCGCCCCCAGCTGGTCCAGGTGCGCCGCGATCCGACCCGAGATGGCGCCGGCGACCGAGACGGGATCCTCCTGCGCGCCGCCCGGCGGCTCGGGGATCACCTCGTCGACCACGCCCAGCGCCAGCTGGTCGGCCGCCGTCATCCGCATCGACGCCGCTGCGAGCTTGGCCGCGGACGCGTCGCGCCACAGGATGCTGGCGCAGCCCTCCGGGCTGATCACCGAGTAGACCGCGTTCTCCAGCGCAAGGACCACGTCGGCGGTGGCGATGCCGAGCGCACCCCCGGACCCGCCCTCGCCGGTGATCACGGTCACGATCGGCGTCCGGAGCCCGGTCATCAGGGCGATGGAGCGCGCGATCGCCTCCGCGACGCCTCGCTCCTCGGAGGCCGGTCCCGGGTATGCGCCGCCGGTGTCCACGAAGGTCACCACC
>JAKAHX010000100.1 GCA_021814735.1 Chloroflexota bacterium
CGTTCCCCCGGGTCGTGGTCCTGCGCGCCGGCCGTGTCGTCGCCGACGGCTCGCCCGCCGAGGTCTTCGCCCCCGGGAACGCCGAGCTGCTCCGGTCGACCCACCTGGAGCCGCCGCCCGCGGCCCGCGTCGGTGCCGCCTTCGGCCTGGGCTCCACCCCCACGGAGGACGCTCTGCTGGCCGCCCTCCGCGAGCGGGCCCGATCCGGGAGCTGATCGGGGTCACGTGCGGCCCGGGGGGCAGCGCCCCGGGTGGCAGTGCCCCGGGTGGAAGTGCCACGGGCGGCCGCGCCCCGCGCTGCGGCACCCCGGCCGGCGAGCCGGGGTTCGGGCACCCTGCGCGGGCTCTCCACATCCGATCGGCCTGCGCGTGCGAACGGCACAGCAGAGGATCGCCTGCTGGTGCTCCTGCAACCCTGCTCTATTGCAGGGTCTCGCAATAACCGTATGATCTGCGGATCACCGCACCGAGGAAGTCGTCCCATGACCGCCGTCTGGCGCATGCTCCGAGCCCCCAGCGACATCCGCAACCGGGTGATCGCGATCTACGCCGTCCTCATCGGCCTGACCATCGCCTGCTATGCGCTGCTGGTCGCCATCAGCGTCCCCTACCCGCAACTGGTCAGCGCCGGTTTCCTCGCCTACACCCTCGGCCTGCGCCACGCCTTCGACGCGGACCACATCGCCGCCATCGACAACACCACCCGCAAGCTCATGCAGGACGGACAGCGCCCCGTGGGCGTCGGCCTCTTCTTCTCACTCGGGCACTCGTCGGTGGTGGTCCTCCTCTCGGTCCTGATCGCGATCTCCGCCTCGGTGGCCAGCGACATCCCGGCCCTGCGCAGCGCCGGCGCCCTGGTTGGGACGAGCGTCTCGGCGGCGTTCCTGCTGCTGATCGGGTTCATCAACCTCGTGGTGCTGGTGGACGTCTACCGGCTGTTCCGCCAGGTGTCCACCGGCGGCGACTACAGCGACCAGTCCCTGGAGCGGCTCCTGCAGAACCGCGGGATCCTGGCTCGCATCTTCCGCCCCATGCTCCGCCTCGTCCGGAAGAGCTGGCACATGTACCCGGTGGGATTCCTGTTCGGGCTCGGCTTCGACACCGCGAGCGAGGTGGCCCTGCTCGGGCTGGCCGCCACGGCGGGGGGCGACCGGATCCCCGTGATCTTCATCCTGGTCCTGCCGGCCCTCTTCGCAGCCGGGATGATGACCATGGACACCACCGACCAGATCCTGATGCTGGGCGCCTACGGCTGGGCCTTCCTGCGCCCCATCCGCAAGCTGTACTACAACCTGACCATCACCTTCATCTCGGTGGTGATCGCCTTCGTGGTGGGCGGGATCGAGGTCCTGAGCATCCTGGCCTCGCAGCTGCGCCTCTCCGGCGGGATCTGGACCTTCGCGGGCAACCTGGACTTCGGCACCCTCGGCGCGGCCATCGTGGGGATCTTCGTGATCAGCTGGGTCGGCTCGACGGTGATCTACCGCCTGAAGGGCTTCGACCGACTGGGCATGGAGCCCGCCGAGCGTTCCGAGTCCGCCGCCTGAGTCATCACCGGCCGCGACTGGCGGCTGGGACCCGCCGCGACAGGCCCCCCCTGTCCCGGCCACGCACCGGTATCCCCGCCCGGGCCGGCCGCGGTCAGGCGGCCGGCGTCCGTTCCCGGACCGCGGGCGCGGCACCGGTCGCCGTCCCTCCAGCGGCGCCGCCGATGATGCGCGCGGCCTCCACCGCCGCGGCACGGCCCTGCGCGACGCAGTCGGGGATGCCCACGCCGCGGTAGGTCGCGCCGGCCAGGACCAGGCCCGGGACGTCCCCCGCCGCCGCGAGCACGGACGCCACGCGCTCCAGGTGTCCGACCGTGTACTGGGGCATCTGCCCGCTCCACCGCGCCAGGCGCGTCATCACCGGTTCGCCACGCGCGCCGAGCGTGATCGCCACGTCGTGGATCGCCGCGGCGACGAGGTCGCTGTCGGACATCGCCATCGCCGAGCCGCTGCGCGACCCCACGTACGCACGGATGAGCACGCGCCCCTCCGGCGCCCTTCCCGGCCACTTGCTCGAGCTGATGGTGCAGGCATCGATCGACAGCCGCTCGCCGGCCGCGACGAGGAACCCGTGCCCGACGGGCGGCGACGGGAACTGCCCCACCTCGTAGCCCAGCGACACAACCGCGGTGGTGCCGTGCGGGATGGCGCGGAGGCCGGCGGCCGCGGCGGGGGCCACGTCGTCGAGCAGCCGCGCCGCCTCCGGTCCGGGGGCGGTCACGATCGTCACCTCGGGCCGCAGGACCTCGCCCGATGCCAGCCGTGCCTCCACGCCGGTGCCCGCGCGGGCGAGCGCGACGACCGGCGTCCTCGTCCGGATCTCCACCGCCGACGAGGACTCCAGCGCGCCGACCAGCCCGTCCACCAGCTGGCCGACCCCGCCCGCCAGCGTCACGAACGGCGACCCCACGCCGCCCCGCGTGCCCTGCGCGGCAGCGGCCCGCCGCGCACGACC
This sequence comes from Chloroflexota bacterium, assembly GCA_021814735.1. Taxonomy (GTDB): domain Bacteria; phylum Chloroflexota; class Limnocylindria; order Limnocylindrales; family CSP1-4; genus JAJYNJ01. Next base: position 2,503 of record JAKAHX010000100.1, read on the forward strand.
CGCGGCCAAGCTGGCCAGGAAGAGGCTCCGGTGCTCACGCTCGGCGTCCCGGAGCTGCGGCACCACAGCCAGCAGGCTGAGGTCGTCGATCGCGGTGCCGTACACCCCGCCGAGCAGCGGTCCGGCCAGCCGGTCCACCAGGGCGGGGCCCAGACGGCGCCGAAGGTACACGCCGACGCCCACGTCGCGGGCTAGGCCATCGCGGGGCAGGACCAGGTCGAGCCCCATGCGCAGCTTCTGGAGCGGGGAGAAGAGCGGCGTGGTGACGAACGGCTGCAGCCTCGTGGGGAGGACCAGCCCCATCTCCTGGGGAAGCGGCACCATCCGCCCGCCTATCCGGATATGGACGATCCGCGGCTCCAGTGGGCGGACCACCGCCTCCTCGAGGCCGAGCGACCCGACCAGCTGCATGCCCGCGGGGCGATAGCTGACGAACGAGTCCGGGCCCATTTCCACCAGGAACCCCTCGATGCGCTCGGTGCGCAGCTTTCCGCCCAGGCGATCGGAGGCCTCCACGAGCGTCGCGGAGAGCCCGGCCTCCGCCAGCGCATGCGTCGCCGCGAGCCCGGTGATCCCCCCGCCGATCACCAGCACCTGCATCCGGAAGCTGCCCTTCGTGCCGCGTCAGCCCTCGTCGGGCTCGCCCGAGGGGACGTACGGACAGAGTGGATCGGTCTCCAGGTAGTCGCCGGTCCAGGCGTACGCGCGCGCACGCGACCCGCCGCAGATCGCGACGTAGGGGCACCGCCCGCAGCGCCCCTTGAACGTGCGCACGTCCCGCAGGCTGGTGAACATCGGGTGGGCACGATAGAGCTCGACGAGGCTGTCCGTGCGGACGTTCCCGGCCGCGAGCGGCAGGAACCCCGACGGGGAGACCTGGCCGTCGTGGGAGACGAAGACGATGCCGTTCCCGTCGCGGACGCCGAACCCGCGGCCCACCGGCGTCCGGGCGATCGCCTCGTCGTCCAGGCCCTCGGCGCGCAGCCTGCGGATGGCGACGCGCCGGTAGTGGGTGGCCTCCGTGGTCTTGATCGCGAACGGGGCCTTCTTCGACAGGTCGTAGAGCCAGTGGTTCAGCCGCTCCGACTGGGCCGGCGAGATCTCCTGCAGCCCCGTCCCACGACCGACCGAGATGAGGAAGAAGAGGCTCCAGCGGATGATCCCCAGCCCGAGCATCAGCTCGTAGATCGCCGGCAGGTCGGGCAGCGTCTCGTCGGTCACGAGTGTGTTGATCTGCAGCGGCAGCCCGGCCTCGTGCGCCCAGCCGACGGCGCGCAGGGTCATCTCGAACGTGCCCTCCACGCCCCGGAACCCGTCATGGCGCGTCGCATCCGAACCGTCGATGCTGAGCGACATCGTCTGGATCCCGGCGCCCTTGAGCGCCGAGAGGCGCTCGGGCGTCATGTCCACGGTCGCAGAGGGGGCCAGCGAGGCGCCGATCCCTCGCTCCGTGGCGCCCTGGACCAGCGCCTCCAGGTCCGGCCGCCGGAGCGGGTCCCCACCGGTGAAGACGACGTGCGGGTACGGCCGCCCGAACCCGGTGATCTCGTCCAGCAGCCGGAGTCCCTCCTCGGTGGTCAGCTCATCGGGGCTGCGCTGCGGCTGCGCGGTGGCCCGGCAGTGCCTGCACGCCAGTCCGCACGCGAGCGTCGTCTCCCAGTACACGAGCATGGGCGCCCGGCCGTAGACGTACCCGTCCGGCCGCACCGCGCCCACCGACGGCAGGTGCCCTGCGCCCACCGCGGGCACAGGGGACGCCATGCTGGGGTGCCCGCCGGGATGTCCCGGGGCGTGAGGGGGAGTGCTCGTGACGTCCATCGCCTGCCTCGCTTCGTGGCTCGCTGCCGCGCGGACCCGGTCACCGGGACCGGACAGCGGCGTTCGGGTGGTCCGGCGCGGGGGTGTGCGGCAGCGGATCCCGCCGTGGGACAGTACCACGCCCCTTCCCGGCGTGGTCCGGAGGACCCGCGAGCCGCCACGGGACCACGGCCTTCACTCAGGCGAGCCGGCGTTCCGGCGTCGCTCCCGCCGACGCTCCATCAGCTCGCCCAGCTGCCGCTCGAAGCCCTGGTCGGATGGCTCGTAGTAGCGCGTCCCGACGAGCCTGTCCGGCAGGTACTGCTGCTCCACGTCGGCGCCGGGGAAGTCGTGCGGATAGCGGTAGCCGACCCCGATCCCGTGGCTCTTCATTCGCGCCACCGGCGCATTGCGGAGGTGGAGCGGAACCGGCTGTGGACCCAGGCGCTCCGCGTCGGCCCGCGCCGCGAAGTACGCGCGCCCGGCCCGGTTGCTCTTCGGCAGCACAGAAAGTAGAGCAGTCGCCTGCGCGAGCGCGTACTGGGCCTCGGGCAGCCCGACGTACTCCAGGGCCTGCGCGGCCGCTACGGCCACCTGCAGCCCGCGCGGGTCGGCATTGCCCACGTCCTCGCTGGCGAGGATGATCAGCCGGCGCGCGATGAACCGCGGGTCCTCGCCGGCCACCACCAGCTCGGCCAGCCAGTACAGGGCCGCATCCGGGTCGTTGCCCCGGATGCTCTTGATGAAGGCGCTGATCGTGTCGTAGTGGCGATCCCCCACGAGGTCGTACGCCGCGGCCCGCTGCTGGGCGGCGGCCTCGAGATCCTCGCGACGGGGCACGATTCTCCCTTCCCCGTCGCGGCTCGCCGCGGCCCCGGCGAGCGCTGCCGCCGCCTCGAGCAGGTTCAGCGCCTGCCGGGCATCGCCACCGGCCATCTGGACCAGCAGGTCGCGCACGTCGTCGGGCAGCGCGACGCTGCCGGCCAGGCCGCGCTCGTCCTCCAGCGCGGCACCCACGACGCGGCGCACCTCGTCATCGTCCAGGGGCTCCAGGCGGAAGACGCGCATGCGGCTGAGCAGCGGGGGGTTCACCGAGAGGTAGGCGTTCTCGGTGGTGGCCCCGATCAGCGTGACCGTGCCCTCCTCGACGTGCGGCAGGAGCGCGTCCTGCTGGGCCCGGTTGAAGCGGTGGATCTCGTCGATGAACAGCACCGTCGCAGTCGGGGCATCGGCCGCTGCGCGCCGGGCCCGTGCGGCGGCGATCGCGGCACGCACGTCGGCGACGCCGCTCATCACGGCCGAGAGCGTCCGGAACTCGGCGCCGACCGCCTCGGCGAGGAGGCGTGCGAGCGTGGTCTTGCCGCTGCCCGGCGGTCCCCACAGGATCATGCTCGGCAGGGCCCCCATCGAGACGAACCCGGGAAAGGGACCCCCCGCGCCGACCAGGTGCGCCTGTCCCACGAACTCGTCCAGGGTCCGGGGCCGCATCCTCGCGGCCAGCGGCTGCGCGGCCGGGGAGCGATCGGCGGTCCGCCGCGCATCGACCGCGCCGGCGGGGCCTGGGGCCTGGTCCCGGGCACCGAGCGACGCCCGGGGCGCGTGGTTGCCATCCTCGCCGGGCGCGCCCGGAGGGGTCACGAAGAGCGGGTCCGACGACCCGGGCACTGGGCGACGGCGCGGCACGGATCGAGTCTAGCGCCGAGCCCTACGGGACGAGCTCGAAGGACGCCCCGGAGACGGCGCGCAGCAGTGCGTAGGGGCGCCGGTCGAGCGTGGCCACCTGCGCCGCCCCGGTCCGCTCGACCAGCGCAACGGTCAGCGCGTCGGCCAGCGAGCAGCGGGGATCCACCGCCAGTCGCCGCAGTTCACGGGCGCGCTCCAGGTCACCCGGCGTGGGCGCCAGCAGGTCGATCGCGCCGGAGCCGACCGCCGACAGGAACGCGTCCGCCGCGCCGGGGCCGAGGCCCCGCTGCAGGACGTGCTCGCACTCCGCCAGCGTCACCGCCCCGATCGCCAGCGGCTCCCTGGTCGTCGCGAACCAGCCGGCGGCCGCCGCGTGGTTGAGGTCCGAGCGGTCGGCCGCCGCCACGACGACGCTCGCGTCCAGCAGCACCGTCACCGGCGCGGGCCACCCATCTCTCGGGCGGCGATCCGGC
>JAKAHX010000101.1 GCA_021814735.1 Chloroflexota bacterium
AGGCCCTTCATCGGACGGAAGGGTAGCAGGGGCTGCATCGAACGGGCAGGCTCTCGCCCATTGACAGAGACCGGCTCTTGGCCCGTAATGCCGGGCAGCAGCGCACGGTGCAGGCGATCGGGGGCAGCTGCCGATCCCCAACGCGCAGCTCCACGGAAAGGGCAACGACGTGAGCGTCCTGGCCTCGCTTCTGCGTTCGGCGAGACGGTCAGCGAACCGCGGCTCCGTGCACGGTCCATGGCGCCCACGACGCGTGGCTTCGCCGATCCGCGCGGGGGGCCGCGTGGCATCGGCGGTGCTCGCCGTGTCGCTGGCCGCGGCCCTGGCGCCGGGCGTGGTCTCCGGCACGAGCCCCGTCGTGCACACCGCGGCCGTGAATCATCCGGCATCCCCGGTCTGCGGCCCGGCCGCGCCCGGCTTCGCCCGCTGCCATGTCCTGCTTCGCACCGACATCCCCGCCCGCGCCCGCTGGCAGGTCACGGCCGCCGCGGCGCCCAGCGGCTACGGTCCCGCGGACCTGCAGTCCGCGTACGCCCTGCCGAGCGCGACCGCTGGCTCGGGCCTGACCGTGGGCATCGTGGACGCATACGATCAGCCGAACGCCGAGTCCGACCTCGCGACGTACCGCGCGCAGTACGGTCTGCCGCCCTGCACCACCGCCAACGGCTGCTTCCGCAAGGTGAACCAGAACGGCGGCACGAGCTACCCCCGGGCCGACTCCGGGTGGGGCCTCGAGATCTCCCTCGACATCGAGATGGTCTCTGCCATCTGCCCGAACTGCCACATCCTGCTCGTGGAGGCGAGCTCGAGCTCCATCGGCAACCTCGGCACCGCGGTGAACGAGGCGGTGAAGCTCGGCGCGGTGGCGGTTTCCAACAGCTACGGGGCCTCCGAGCTCTCCAACGAGACCTCGTATGACGCGGCCTATTACAACCACCCGGGCGTGGCCATCACGGCCAGCAGCGGCGACAACGGCTATGGGGTCGAGTATCCAGCGGCGTCGCGGGACGTGATCGCCGTGGGCGGGACCACTCTCAGTCAGGCGAACAACGCGCGGGGATGGACCGAGACGGCGTGGTCAGGTGCCGGGAGCGGCTGTTCGGCCTACGAGACGAAACCATCCTGGCAGACCGACAGCGGGTGTGCCCGGCGCACGGTAGCCGACGTGTCCGCAGTGGCCGATCCCAACACCGGCGTCGCCGTCTACGACGACTACGGGTACGGCGGCTGGCTCGTGGTGGGCGGCACGAGCGTGGCATCGCCGATCATCGCGTCGACGTTCGCCCTGGCCGGCGCGCCCGGTGCCAACGCGTATCCCGCGAGCTACCTGTACGCCGATCCTGCTGGCCTGAACGACGTCACGAGCGGCAGCAACGGCAGTTGCGGCGGCTCGTACCTCTGCACGGCCGGCCCCGGGTACGATGGCCCGACGGGCCTCGGGACGCCTGACGGCACCACGGCCTTCGCGGCCGGTGGCGGGCCGGCGCCCACGCCAACCCCCACGCCTACTGCAACTCCGACCCCCACCCCGACGTCGACTCCCACCCCCACCCCGACGTCGACCCCGACCCCGACGTCCACGCCAACCCCGACCCCGACGCCGCTGACCATCACCACGACCAGCCTGCCGACCGCGCACGTGGGCCGCTTCTACAGCCAGGCGCTCGCGGCAACGGGCGGCATCGCCCCGTACGCCTGGACGTCCCTGGGCACGCTGCCTCCCGGGCTGACGCTCTCTACGACCGGGGTCATCGCCGGCACGCCGACGCAGCCGGGTAGCTACAGCTTCACCGTCACGGTGACGGACAGCTCGACGCCCAGCCAGACGGCGACACAGGCCCTCAGCATCAAGGTGCTACGGAAGTAGCGGAGGCACGGGCCCGCGTGGGGTGGACCTCGCCGGTTCGCCCGCGCTGACAGGCGGCGGCCCGGGCGGCCGCGACGCGCGGCCAAAGCTGCACGCGATGCCGCCGGCAGTCTTGTCCCGCTTGTCCCGCGGCCGGGCGGTGATGGTCCCCGTGCGACGGCTCGTCGCCATCGGCCTCGGGCTGACACTCGTGGTCGGGTGCGTGGGCGGCCCGGGATTGGCTTCGCCGTCACCCGGCGCGGCAGGTTCGACGGCCTCGGTCGGTGCCGGCACGGGCTCCGGCTCCGCCGGGACGCCGCCCCCATCGAGTGTTGGACCGGGTCCGGCCTCGTCACTCCCGAGCCCCGGCGCCTCGCCCAGCGGCGGTCCCAGCCCCGCGCCGGGAGCGTCGGCGGCCGAGCCCAATCCGACTGCCACGCGCGCGCCATCGGGTACCCGATCACCGAGTCCGCCGCCGACAGCCTCGCCACGCCCGTCGCCCGCGCCGTCGCTGGTCGTCGCGCTCGCCCAGAACGGCTCGACGCTGCACCTGGCGGTGGGGCAGCGCTTCCTGCTCGACCTCGGCTCCAGCGCGGTGTGGGCCGTGACCATCGCCGACCCGCACGTGCTGGCGCAGGTGAGCGGCGTGGCGCTGCCCCCGGGGGCCCAGGGCGTCTTCGTCGCGCTCGCACGCGGTGCCACCACGCTGAGCGCCATCGGCAGCCCGCCATGCGCGTCGGGCATCTGCCCGCTCTATCGGATCGCGTTCCGCGTGACGCTCGACGTCGGCTAGCAGGGCATCGGCCGCAGCGTCGGCGAGGGATACGTTGCGGCGGGCGCGGTCGGCGTGACCGCGCCGATCGGCGCGGCGGTGGCGAGCGGCGCACCGGCGGGCCCCGGGAAGGGGACCGGCCCGGGCACGCCGAAGAGCTGCCCGAGGGTGACGAAGGTGTAGCCGCGGGCGCGGTACCAGGCGATGATCGAGGGCAGCGCCTGCTGCGCGTAGGGCAGGTTCGCGTGCATGAGCAGGATCGAGCCACCGTGGCCCTGCTCGGCGTGGCGCTCGATGAGCACGATGTCGTCGTACGGCCGCCCGGTATCGCCGTCGGTGGTGTCCCACAGCACGAGCGCCCGTTCCCCGGCCGCCTGCGCGGCGGCGAGGACCGTGGCGTCGTAGGCGCCGCCCGGGGGCCGCAGAAACGGCACCGCCGGCCTGCCGGTGATCCTCGCCACGGTCGCCTCGTCGTCGCGGATCTGGGCCAGCACCGCGGCGTAGGGGAGCCCGGTCAGGATGGGGTGGGTCTCGGTGTGGTTGGCAATCGGGAAGCCCGCCTGCGCGATGGCTCGCCAGAGCGCCGGGCTGGCCGCCACGTTGGTCCCGATGGGGAACCAGGTGGCGTTGACGCGCTCGGCCTCGAGGATCGCGAGATCGGCTCGCACCGCGGCCGGTGAGTAGCAGTCGTCGATGGTGAGGGCGATGACCCGCGTGTTCCGGTCGCCGTGGGAGAGCACGGGGAGCGGGCCGGAAGGGGCGGCCGGCGTGGTGGCGGCCGGCGTGCCAAGCGGGCGGTCTCGGACCTGGATGACCGTCGGTGTCGTGGCGGCCGGCGTGGCGGCCGGCGTGGCGGGTGGCGGGTGCGGCGTGGGGGCAACCGCCGGCGTCGTGGCGGACGGCGCGGTGGTCGGCGTGGCCCCGGCCGACGGGTCCTGTGTCAGGGTGGCGGTCGGCGCCGCCGGAGCGACGACGTCCGGGACCGCGGAGCCCAGGCTCGATGCCACGGACGCCGATGGGGCGGGGCTGCCGGTGGGCGCGCTGCCATCACCGGTCGAGAAGCTCGACGAGGCAGGCGGCACGGTCGCGGCAGCACCCGAGCCCATGGGTACCACGAAGGCGACCACCGCCGGTGCCATCGTCGTCGGTCGACTCCCTGGCAGTGCGCCCACCGCGCTGGCCGCCACGCAGCACGCGGCCAGGCCGGCCAGCAGTCGGGCCACCCAGCTCCGCATGCTCATCTGACGTCTGCGGGGGTCGAATCGTTCAACCTCGGCGCCCCGCGCGGGGCGCCGGTCAGGGGACCAGCGCTGGGGTCACCCGGGCGTGACCGCCGTCGCTTGTCTCTTCGGCGGCAGTGAGCGCGTGACCCCGGCGGACCGCCAGGCCGTTCGGGCCCGCGCTCACCACCACCGCGCGGTCACCGCGACCCCGGGTGGCCGAGCCGTCGGCACCGGGCGCTGCCACTGGCCACGGGCAATCCGTCCGCACGGGCACATCCGACGGCACGCCACACGCACGGGCCCGCAGGGATCCATGCTCGGGTGGTGGCGGCGCAGGGCCAGGTCGGCGGCGCAGTGGTCCTCGGGCGACGCGTCTGTTCGCAAGCCTGGTGGTCACGGCAACGCTGGGTCCGATATGCACCTCGCCAGCCGAGCTGCGCGCGGCCGCCTTGCAGCGGGCGATGATCTTCGCGGCCGCGGGGGTCCGGACCGCCTGAAGGTCAGGACCGCCTGGAGGCCCGGCGCCGGCCCCGGCTGACGTTCGAGCGGCGGCGCGGGCACGCTCTTCGCCGCTGGCCGCTGGCCGCTGGCCGCTGGCCGCTGGCCGCTGGCCGCTGGCCGCTGGCCGCTGGCGCCCCAGGCTACCCGGCCCCCTCCGCGGCGTCCGCGGTCTCCCCGGCCACGAACCCGGGTCGCGCATAGGCGGGGTCGGGGTACCGGTAGAACCCCTCGCCGCTCTTGACCCCCAGGCGCCCCCGGTCCACGTAGGTCTTGTAGAAGTCGGCGTTCACGCGCCGCTGCGGGTCCCCCGTCTGGCGCGCCCAGAAGTCCGCGATATCGAAGGCCGTGTCGAGGCCCACCCCGTCGAGCATCCCGAACGGCCCGATCGGCATGTGCATGATCCCCATCCAGGCGCGATCCACGTCCTCCACCGAGGCCATCCCGTTGGCGACCAGGGTCACGGCGGCCTCGTTCAATGCCATGTACATCGCGTTGAAGACGTAGCCGTAGGACTCGCGCTGCAGCCGGATGGGGATCTGCCCGATCCGCCGGGCGAAGGCGAGCACGAGCTCGGTCGTCTCCGGGGCGGTGCCCGGGTGGGGCATGACATCGGCCACGGTGTTGGACCAGACCGGCGGGGGGAAGTGCAGCGCGGCGAAGCGGTCCGGCCGTCCGGTGGCGGCGGCGAACATCGAGGGGAGCAGCGAGGACGTGTTCGTGGTGAAGACCGTGCGCTCCGGGCAGAGCGCGCCGAACTGCCCGAGCACGCGGCCCTTGAGCGCGGGATCCTCCGGCACCGACTCGCTCAGCAGGTCGACGTCGGCGGCCGCCGCGACGGGATCCGTGGTGGCGGTGATCGCCGCCAGCGCGGCCGCGCGCCCGGCGTCGTCGAGGAGGCCGGCGCGGACCTGCTCGTCCGCGAAGCCCCGGATGCGGCCCATCCCGGTCGCCAGCGCGGCCGGGTCGATGTCGTACAGGACCACCTGGTAGCCGTGGGTGGCGCACTGGAGGGCGATCTGCTGGCCCATGGTCCCGCCGCCCACCACCAGCACGCGCCGCACGTCGTCGATCTGCATCGCGTCCACCTCTCGCTCGCCGGACGGGACGCGCGGCCATCATAGGCGCGTCGGTGCCCGCGGCCGGGCGCGCCATGCGCCGCAGGGCCGATCCAGGCGCGCCATGTGCCGGGGGCCGGTCCAGGGGCCGTCAGACCGTCGCGTCCGGCATGGTCTGCAGCGTCCGCACCGGCGAGAGCAGGACGAAGAGGAAGGGCAGGCAGGAGCCGAGCGCGCCGATCCAGATGGCGTTGGGGACGCCGATCACGCTCGCCACGACGCCTCCCAGGATCGAGCCGATGGGCATGGTCCCCCAGACGAGGAAGCGCATGGTGGCGTTCATGCGGCCCTGGATCTCGACCGGGCAGATCGCCTGGCGGAAGCTGACCTGGTTGATGTTGTAGACGACCCCGGACCAGCCCCCCACCGCGAACGCCGCCACCAGCCAGGGGATGGGCGCGCCGTGCGGGGTCAGCGCGAGGACGATCCAGGGCGGCCCGTTCAGCGCGATCGAGCCCACGATCGCGCGGCCCAGGCCGATCCGCCGCGCGACCTGGTTGGCGACCAGCGCGCCGAGCAGCGTGCCCACCGCGCCGATCCCGAAGATGACGCCCGCGGTGGCCGCGCTGAGGCCGAGCTCGCGGTACAGGAAGACCGGCAGGATGCCCCAGATCATGTTGCTGAACAGGTTCGACGAGGAGGTCGCGCCGGCGATCGCGCGCAGGTACGGGTTGCCGAGCACGAAGTGCAGGCCCTCCGCGACCTGGCGGCGCAGCGGCTCGCGCGCCCGTCCCGCGGCGAGGCGCGCGGCCTCGGGGTGCGGCTCTTCCTTCTCGATGCGCGAGACGAAGAGCGCCGAGGCGAGGTAGCTCAGGGCGTCGGCGATCACCGCGAACGGCGCGCCGACCAGGCTGATGAGGCCGCCGCCCAACCCCGGGCCCACGACCG
>JAKAHX010000102.1 GCA_021814735.1 Chloroflexota bacterium
AGATGACCCTGCGCGTGCGCCTGGCGCTCGGGTTCGCCGCCGTGGCGCTCGCCACGGGCGCGGTGGTCGCACTCTCGGCACCGTTCGTCATCCAGCACGGGTTCTCGCGGCTCGAGGCGGACATGACGGTCTCCGGGCCCAGGGCAGGCACGTCCGGCGCCCGACCCGGGGCGGGCGGTCCACCGGAGGGTGCCGGTCCGGCGGCGCGCGCCGCCCAGATCCAGCAGGACACCACCCTGACCGTCATCGCGGTCGCCCTCGCCGCCGCCGTCGTTGCCTCGCTCGCCGGCGCCCTCGTGGCCGGCCGGATCGTCGGCCCGCTCCGCTCGCTCGAGACGGCCGCGGCCGCGGTGGCCGCCGGGGACCTGCGCCGGCGCTCGGGCGTCGCCGATCGCCCCGACGAGGTGGGTTCGCTCGGTCGATCGTTCGACCACATGGCGGAGGAACTGCAGCGCGCCGACGAGTCGCGGCGGCGCCTGCTGCAGGACGCCGCGCACGAGCTTCGTACCCCGCTGGCCGTGATCGACGCGACCGCCAGCGCCCTCTCCGACGGGGTCTACGAGCCGGACCAGCGGCACTTCTCGACGATCCGCGACCAGTCGCGGCAGCTCGCCCGCGTGGTGGAGGACCTGCGCACGATCGGGCTCGCGGAGGACGGACGGCTCTCCCTGCGGGTCGAGCGGGTGCGGGTCGATCGGATCGTGGGCTCGGTGGTCGACGCGTTTCGCGCGCGTGCCGCCCAGGCCGGGGTCGAGCTGGCGATGGCGCCGCCAGTGGAGGCCACGGTCGACGCCGACCCCGACCGCCTTGGCCAGGCGCTCGGCGTGCTCCTCGACAACGCCATCCGTCACACGCCCGCTGGCGGGTCGGTGCACGTCACCGTCCACGTGCCGGGCGCCGCGATGGCGACGGTTGCTCCGGCCGCAACGACGCACGGCGCGGATCGGCACCCGCCCGTTTCGGCCCCGGCGGCGACGGTTGCTCCGGCCCCGGCGGCGACCGGCGCGGATCGGCCGGCACCTGTTCCGGCCCCCGCGGCGACCGGCGCGGGCCGGCAGGCGTCCCCTCCGGGCACGCCCCCCGCGCCCGACCGCGTCCGCGTCGAGGTGACGGACACCGGGCCGGGGATCGCCGCGGCCGACCTGCCACGCATCTTCGATCGGTTCTATCAGGCTGATCGGGCGAGGGACCGGTCGACCGGCACCACCGGGCTCGGGCTGGCGATCGCCCGGGCCATCGTGCAGGCGCACGGCGGGGCGATCGGTGCCATGAACCGCGCGGACGCCGCCCGCACGGAGGTGGGAGATCCTGCCGCCGTGGGCACGGGCGCGATCTTCTGGATCGAGCTGCCGCTGGCCGATGTATCCATTCCGGCCGCTGGCCCGTCTTCTGGGTGAACGCGGGGACGGGCCCCGCAGCAACAGGAGGCACCACAACGGCCATGTCCATCCCGCAGAACGAACATCCCGTCGACCGCGCCGTGCGGATCGTCCTCGGCGTCGTCCTCGGCGCGCTCGCCCTCGGCGGCGCCGTGACCGCGCCGCTCTCGTACGTCGTCGTCCTCGTCGCCGTGATCGCGCTCGTCACCGGCATCAGCGGGTTCTGCCCGCTCTACTCGCTGTTCCGCGTGAGCACCTGCTCCACGGCTCGCCGCTAGCGACGGGTGACGCGTGGCCGGCACGGAGGACGCCGAGCGGTTCGCCGAGCGACTGGCGGCCGAGCTGCCCTCGCTGGTGCGCCTTGCCGCCCGGCTCCTCCGTGACCCCGACCTCGCCGAGGACTGCGCGCAGGAGACGGTCGTGGGGGCCTGGCGCCGTCGCGACCAGCTCCGTGACCCCGCGTCGCTCGCCCCGTGGCTCCGCCGGAGCCTGGTGAACCGGATCATCGATCGCTCGCGGAGCCGCCACGATGAGCTGGACATCGACGAGATCGAGGCGGAGTGGAAGGACGACGCCTATTCGGTCCGCCCGGATCTCGTGCTCGACCGCGCCGAGCTGCGTGACGAGCTGGAGGACGCGCTCGCCCGGCTCCCGGTGATCTACCGGGTGCCCGTGGTGCTCCACGATGCCCTCGACTGGACGGCCGTGGAGATCGCCCGCGCCATGGGCGTCGGGCTCGCCGCCACCAAGCAACGGCTGCGGCGAGGGAGGATGATGCTCGTGAGTGCGCTTGCCGAGGACGATGCGCGACGCCGCGCCAGCCTGGCGCAGCCGATGCGGTGCTGGCGCGCCAGGCGCCACGTCTCGGCCTACATGGACGGGGAGCTCGACCCGGAGACCCGCGCGGCGGTCGAGGATCACCTGGCGAGCTGTCCCACCTGCCCGCCGCTCTATGCGAGCCTGGTCGGGGTGCGCGCCACGCTCGGTGGTCTGCGCGACCCCGACACGGTCATCGAGGAGGCGATGGCATCCCGCATCCGGGAGACGCTCGAGGCCGAGGGGGCGGCGCTTGCCCGCCCAGCGCCGGACGTGCCGCCGCGGGACGCTCGCCGGGGCGTCTGACCGCCCTGGCGCCGGGAAACGCTGGACGCCCTCGCCGCACGGTCCCCCGGGTGCCCCGGTGGCAGGCTCCGGCGACAGCCGGCACAATGGGCACATGATCGACCACGAGGAGCGGCGCGCCGCGTGGGACCGTCGCCACGCTGGGCACGGCCACATCGAGTCGAGCGAGCCGGACCCGTTCCTGATCGCCGAGGCGACGGGCCTGCCGCCCGGCCGGGCGCTCGACCTCGCCTGCGGCGACGGCCGCAACGCGGTCTGGCTTGCCACGCAGGGCTGGCATGTCACCGCCGTCGATTTCTCGACGGTCGCACTCGAGCGGGCCAGGGAACGTGCCCGGGCGGCCGGGGTGGAGGTGGACTGGCAGGGCCACGACCTGCTGACCTGGCTTCCCCCGCAGGGCGCCTTCGACCTGGTCTCGCTGATCTACCTGCATCTCCCGCACGAGGAGCGCCGGCAGGTGCTGGCCCGCGCAGCGCGCGCCGTCGCGCCCGGGGGGCGCATCCTGGTGGTCGGCCATGACCGGCGCAACCCGGCCGAGGGGACAGGCGGGCCGCAGGACCAGCGCGTGCTCTACAGCGCGTCGGAGATCGCCGCCGAGCTGACAGGCCTGCGGATCGAGCGGGCGGAAGCCGTGCTGACCGACCACGGGGATCGCCGGCGCGTGGACGCCGTCGTCCTGGGGCGCCGGGACGGGGTTTGACGGCGGGCTGGCGCTCCCCTGGATGGCGTGAGCGGCCGCGCCTGGCCGAGCCGGGCCGGGCGCCGGGACGCTGCCTCCGATCGACTACGAGACGACCAGACCGGGCTCGGTGACGGTCGGCTCGGGTGCCCGCACCGCGACCACCTGCTCCCGCGATGCTTCCTCGATCGTGAGGCCGGCCGGCTCCGGCAGCACCTGCGTGAGTAGTGCGCCGAGCAGCGCCGCCCCTGCCGTGAAGAGCAGGGTGGACTCGAGCCCGAGCGCCGCCTCGAGGTGCGGGAACGCGAAGACCCCCACGAAGGCCCCTACCTTGGCGATCCCGGAGGAGATCCCGTGCCCGGTGGTGCGGCTCGTGATCGGGAAGACCTCGCTCGGCAGCACGAAGGTGGTGACGTTCGGTCCGAACTCGGTGAAGAAGTAGCTGATCCCGTAGAGCGCCAGGAACGGGACGATCACGTGCGTGATCGAGGGCACGAGGCCGATCAGGCCGAAGGCCGCCGCCATCCCCAGGAAGCCGATCCACTGCAGCCGACGGTGGCCGATCCGGTCGATCGTGAACAGGGCGAGGAGGTACCCGGGGGCCGCGGCGAGGACGAAGATGATCAGCGTCCAGGCCACCGACTGCATCAGGGACGCGTGGGGCGCCACCGACCGCAGGATGAGCGGCGTCGAGATGGTGTTGCCGTAGTAGGCGTAGTCGAGGAGGAACCATGAGCCCGCGGTGCCGGCCAGCAGGACCAGGTTGCGACGGTTCCGGATGAAGTCCGCGAAGCGCTGGCGCGGGGCCCGCTCCTCGGCGGCGGAGGCGCGGATCGCGCCTCCCGTGAAGCCCTCCATGCTGGAGGCCGCGCCCGAGGCGTCTCCGAGAACGCGGGCCATGTACCGGGGCGACTCGGGCATGGTCCGCCGCAGGTAGATGACCGCGAGGGCGGGGAGCGCGCCCAGGCCGAGCATCAGCCGCCAGGCGAGGCCGTTGGAGATGCCCGCCCCCAGCAGCGTGAGGCCGACAACCGGGCCCACGATCAGGCCCAGCGCCTGCGTCGAGAAGACCATGCTGACCAGTCGTCCGCGGTCCTTGCGGTTCGCGTACTCGCTCATGATCGTGGCACTGACCGGGTAATCGCCGCCGATGCCGATCCCCAGCAGGAACCGGGCGGCGATCAGCCAGGCCAGGTTCGGCGAGAGCGCGGAGAGCACCGCCGCCACCGCCATGATCGCGGCTTCGATCCCGTAGATCGCCTTGCGGCCGAAGATGTCCGCTACCCGCCCGAAGACCACCGCGCCGATGAACGCGCCAACCAGCGCGACGCTGCTGGCGAGGGTGGCCTCGGTGGTGGTGAGGTGCCACTCGGCGGTGACGAGCGCCAGGGCGACCCCGATGATGAAGAGGTCGTACGCGTCGGTGAAGAATCCCATCCCGGAGGTGAACATCGCCCGGAGGTGGAAGACGCTCAGCGGCGCCTCGTTGAGGGCGTCCGTCAGCGTGCCCGAGCCGCTCGCACGGTCAGCAGACATGCAGGCTCCTTTCTGCGCAGTCACCGGGACGCTACCGCGCGCTCGTTACGGGACTGTTAAATGGGGCGCGGTCAGACCTGTCGCGAGCACTCAGCGCCCCGCGCGGTCCCGCTCTGCGGAACCGGCCGGCGACGGGCCCGACCGCTCGGCCGTCGTCTGCCGCCGACGCACGAGCAGCAGGACCGGCGCCGCCGCCAGCAGCACCAGCAGCGCAGCTGCCGCCGCGGTCACCACCGGCGGCGCCGCGCTCGCGGCCTGCTGCAGCGATGCCTCCAGCGAGAGGCTCGCCTCGTCGAACCCGAGGCCGGTGTAGAGGCCGGAGAACATCGTGGGTCCCTGGAACACGATGAAGCCGGCACCGAGCACCATGAACAGGAGGCTCGACACGACGGTCGAGATGTGCCGCTCCACCGGCCCGATGCGCACCGATCGTCCCCGGAGTCGACCTCGCCGGGTCGCCCCCAGGCGCTCCCAGGCGAGCGCGAGGAGAAGGAGGGGGAACGCCATGCCCGCCGCGTAGACTGCGAGCAGGAGCGCGCCCGGGAGGAGACCGCCGGAGCCGGCCGCGATGGTGAGGATCGCCCCCAGGATGGGCCCGGCACAGAAGCCGCCGAGACCGTAGCTCAGCCCCAGCACGTAGGTGCTCGCCGCCGATTCCGTGGTCATGGCCTGGGGCCGGACCGGCCCGGGGAGCTCAAACCCCCCGAGGACCAGCTCCAGGCCGCCGATGGCGATGAGCGTCAGTCCCGCGAGCAGCGTCAGTGGCCCGCGCGCGGCGAGCAGCGCCGCCCCGATGGCGCCCGCGCCCAGTCCCGCCGGGATCAGCAGCGTGACGAGGCCCAGGTAGAAGATGCCGGTCCGCAGCGCCAGCCGGCTGGGGGAGGGGAACGCGTAGGCGAAGAACGCGGGCAGGAGCAGCGCGGAGCACGGGCTGAGGAGCGAGAGGAGGCCGCCGGCGAAGGCGACGAGCAGCTCGAGGGGCACGTGCTACCCGGGCAGCTGGCCCGCGACATGACGCACGGCGGGGCGCGCCATCGTCGATCCACGGGCCCGCGGCGTCGCGGTCACCCCCGACGTCGCGGTCACCCCCGGAGTCGTGCTCACCCGAGGCGTCGCGTTCACCGGCCCGCGAGCGCGGCGTCGATCGCCGACTGGAAGACGGAATAGGGCTGCGCCCCGTCGATCCGCTGGCCGTTGATGAAGAACGCCGGGGTCCCGGTGATACCGAGCCGGGTGGCCTGCGCGTAGTCGGCCTGCACCGCGGCACCGTACGTGTCGGAGTCGACGCAGGCGTCGAACGTGGAGGCCTTGAGCCCGAGCTGCTGTCCGAACGCCTTGAGGCGGTCCTTCGAGAAGGCCCCGGTGTTCTGGCCGGCCTGGTGCTCGTACAGGAGGTCGTGGTACTGCCAGAACTTGCCCTGAGCCGCGGCACATCGTGCGGCGTTTGCGGCGTCCCTGGACTCGCTCCCCATCCAGGCCATGTCGTGCCACTCGAGCCGCACCTTGCCGGTGTCGATGTAGGCCTTCTGGATCTGTGGCTCGATCGTCTTTGCCCAGGTCGCGCAGAAGGGGCACTGGTAATCGGCGTACTCGGTGATGGTGACCGGGGCCGTGGACGAGCC
>JAKAHX010000103.1 GCA_021814735.1 Chloroflexota bacterium
GCCACGGTGGGCGTCTCGATGACGCCCAGGGCCTCGCCGCCGGCCCGCCGCCGGGTCCCCGCGACCGCCGCCG
The DNA here is from genome assembly GCA_021814735.1 of Chloroflexota bacterium. GTDB lineage: Bacteria > Chloroflexota > Limnocylindria > Limnocylindrales > CSP1-4 > JAJYNJ01. The sequence continues at coordinate 74 of JAKAHX010000103.1, forward strand.
CCACGGCCGGGTGGACGTGCGGCAGGAAGACCATGTCCACCAGCGCCTCCGCGCCGGCCGCCCGCCCCGCCTGCAGCGACTCCTCGACGTCGGCGACCTCGCCGCCGACCAGCACGAGGTACCGGCCCGGGTGGACCGTCCCCGCGTGCAGGACCCGGATCGGTGCGCGCTTGGCCATCGCGTCGCCCGCGGCGATCCCCACCGCGATCGACTCGAACTCCAGCAGGCCGAGGGCGGGCTCGATGGGCGACCAGCCGGCGGGTTCGGGTCCGGGCGCCGCGGCCCGCTCGGGCACAGGGTCCACCTCAGACGATCCGCAGCGATCCGACCACGGTGATCCGGCGCTCGCGCGAGAACGTGCGCGGCCGGGTGAGTCCGTCGCCGGTGGGGGTCGCGATCGAGAACGAGGCGAAGCCCTCGCCGCCCTCGCCGAGCCCCGCGAAGTTCGGCCCGTTGGCGACGAAGATGCTGCAATTCATCGCCCGGGCCATCCGCGTGATCGTCTCGACGTTGGTCGAGTGGATCGAGGCGGTGTGGCGGAAGCCGTGCTCCGCGCGCACCGCGAGCTCGATGGCCTGGTCGACCGAGCCGACACGCACGACGGGGAGGACCGGGAGCATCTGCTCGGTCCAGACGAGGCTGTGGTCGCGGGACACCTCGGCGATCGCCAGCCGGACGTCGCGCTCCACCTGCACCCCGATGGCGGCGAGGATCTTCGAGGCGTCCTGCCCGATCCACTGCGGGTTGATGACCCCGTGCTTTCCGGGCGCGCCCAGCTCGGTGAAGATGACGCGTTCCAGCCGGCGGAGTTCGTGCTCCTTCAGGAGGTAGGCGCCCGACCCGGTCATGGCCCGCACCAGCCGGTCGGCCACCGAGTCGACGACGATGACCTCCTTCTCGTCGGTGCAGACCAGGTTGTTGTCGAAGGACGCGCCGCGCACGATGTCGCGGCCGGCTCGCTCGACGTCGGCCGTCTGGTCGACGACCACCGGCGGGTTGCCGGGCCCGGCTGCGACCGCCCGCTTGTCGGTCTTCAGCGCCTCCCGGACCACGCCCGGTCCGCCGGTGACCAGCAGGATCCCGACGTCCGGGTGGTTCATCAGGGCCCGTGCGCTCTCGATGGTCGGCTCGGCCACCGCGGTGACCAGGTCGGCCGGCCCTCCTGACGACACGATGGCCCGGTTGATGAGGCGCACGGTCTCGGCCGAGCAGCGCCGCGCACTCGGGTGCACGTTGAAGACGACCGCGTTCCCGGCCGACACGATGCTGATGGTGTTGTTGATGATCGTGGAGGTCGGGTTCGTGACCGGGGTGATCGCCGCCACGACCCCGAACGGGGCGAACTCGGTGACCATCATCCCCTGGTCGCCGGTCACGGCCTCCACCTCGAGGTCCTCGGGGCCCGGCGCCTTGGTGGCCACCACGCGGTTCTTGACGATCTTGTCCTCGACCCGGCCGATCCGCGTCTCCTGGACGGCCATCACCGCGAGCGACTCCGAGGCCTCCAGCATCGCGCGGCGCACCGCTTCGATGATCGCGTAGCGACGGTCGAGCCCCATGGACCGGTAGGCACGGAACGCGCGCCCCGCGGCGGCGACGGCCTCGTCGACGGTCGCGTGGATCCCGTCGCCCAGCTCGGCAGGCCTGGCCACCTCGGCGGCGGCCCGCATCGCGGCCCCCGGACGGGCGTCGCCCGCCTCGGCCATGCGGCGGCGCACGCGCTCGATGATCGCCTGGATCTCGGCCTCGCCGAGGCCGTCCGCGCGGTTCATCGCTCCGCTCGGCGCGCCGCGCCGGCGACGCACCGCCCGGCACGCGACCGTGGCACGGCATGCACCCGCGATGCGGCCCCGTGGCTCACTTGTGGTACACCTCCCGCCCGCCGATCTCCCAGGTGTCGACGATCGCCATGATCACGGCGTCGCACGGGCGATCGCGGGTCACCTCGGTCTGCCGTGCCGAACTCCCGGTCGCGAAGAGGACCACCTCGCCCACGCCGGCGCCCACCGCGTCCACCGCCACCACGTAGCCGCCCACGTCCCGGTTGTCGGTATCGATCTGGCGCACCAGGAGGAGCTTCCAGCCCTCCATCAGCGGCTCCTTGCGGCTGGCGACGACGGTGCCGGCCACGCGCCCCAGTAACATCCGCGCTCCTTTCGCCGGGCGTTTCCCCCCGCCCCTGCGCCCTGTGCCCCCGTGCATGGGGCACAGGGCGGGCCGACGCCCCCGGGCCTAGCCTTCGCCCACCTCGGCGCGAGCCTCCTCGGTGCGGCCGAGCGGGAGCACCAGGTCGATGTTGACGTGCGGCCGCGCGATCACGTGACTGGCCACCACTTCGCCCACGTTCTGCGCGTTGCGCACGCCGGCTTCCACGGCCGCCTTCACCGCCGCGACGTCCCCGCGGACGATGGCCGTGACATACCCGCCGCCGGTCTTCTCGTAGCTCACGAGCTCGACCTTGGCCGCCTTCACCATCGCGTCGGCCGCCTCGACCATGGCCGCGAACCCGCGGGCCTCGATCATCCCAAGTGCTTCCGCCATCGCCGCTCTCCTTGCGTCGCTCCGTGTCGGATCCGTTGGTCGCCGGTGCCTGCCCTGTCGCCCCGGTGTCTGCCGGGGAGGTCTCCTCCCGCTATGCCTTCACCTCTCGGCCGCCGAGCCCCTCGATCGCAGCGAGGGCCGCCCGCCAGCCGACGTCGATATCCCGCTCCTCGCCCCCGAGGTAGACCCGGCCCATCGAGCCGAAGGACCGGACCTCGAGGATGTTGATCTCCGCCGCCTTCTCCGCCTCGTTGGCGGCAAGGGCCGCGTAGGCGGCCGGCTCCAGCTCCAGGACGTAGAGCGTCTGGCCCCCGATCAGCATCTGCCCGTGCCGCGTCCGGTTGATGAGCTGGGCCTGGTGGTCGTCGATGCGGCGGATGATCTGGCTCGAGAGGATGCGCGGCCGGATGCGGTCGGCCTCCGTGAGCCCGACCGCGTCGAGGATCGCCGCGCCGGCCGCACGCACCTCCGCCTGCGACGGTGCGTGCACCTCCAGCAGGCCGAAGTAGCGCTCGATGATCTGCATCCCGGGCTTCACCGAGGTCGCCTTCAACGCGACGTCCGTCAGGCGGTTGATCTCGATCCCGGGGGAGACCTCGACGTAGAGGGACGCGTCGCCGGCCAGGGGGAGAAACCCCTGCGCCACGGTGCCCAGGAACGCCGCGTACTGCGCCTGGAGGCTGTCCAGGAACACGTAGGCGCGCAGGTCAATAGTGCTCACTGGCCTCCCGGCTCCCTCCCGTCACGATGCGCACGCCGGCCGACGCCCCGATGCGCGTGGCCCCGGCGGCGATCATCTCGCGGACGTCCTCGGCCGTCCGGATCCCGCCGGCGGCCTTGACGCCCATCTTCGGTCCCACCGTCTCGCGCATCAGCGCCACGTCGTACACGGTGGCCCCGCCCGACGCGTACCCGGTGGAGGTCTTGACGAAGTCGGCCCGCGCGAGCTGGGCGAGCCGGCAGGCGATCACCTTCTCCTCGTCGGTCAGCAGCGCCGCCTCGATGATCACCTTGTTGATGGCGCCGGCCTCGTGGCACGCATCCGAGACGCGGGCGATGTCCTGGCGGACGAGCTCGCGCATGCCGCTCTTCAGCGCGCCGATGTTGATCACCATGTCGATCTCGGAGGCACCGTCCCGCAGCGCGCGTCGGGTCTCGACCGCCTTGACATCGCTGGTGGTGGCGCCGAACGGGAAGCCGATCACGGAGGCCACCGCCACGGACGTGCCGCGCAGGGCGGCCGCGGCGCGGTGCACCCAGGTCGGATTGATGCAGACGGCGGCGAACCCGTACTCGCGCGCCTCGGCACAGAGGCGATCGATGTCCGCGGCGGTGGCGTCGGGGCGCAGGAGCGTGTGGTCGATGAAGCGGGCGAGGTCGCGGGGCACGTCCGCCCCGTTGCCGTGGTAGGTGATCCGATCGGCGCCACCCGCGACCACGCTGCGCACCTTGTCCGGGCAGTGGGCGGCGCACGAGCCCCCGCAGTCCTGGCAGGCGTCCGCCGGTGGGGCGGAGAGGGCCGCGAGCACCTCGCGGGTGATCGCCTCGATCAGCTCGTCGCGGTCCGCCGGTTCGCTCATGACCGGTCTCGCAGGTAGCGGCGCTCGATGTCGGTGATCTTGTCCACCCGGGCGGCATGACGCCCGGGTCCCCAGGGCGTGGCGAGCCACGCGTCCACGATCTCCATCGCGAGTCCCACGCCGGCGTGGCGAGCGCCGAGCGTCAGGACGTTGGCGTGGTTGTGCTCCCGGCTGTTGCGAGCCGAGCTGACATCGTGGCAGAGGGCGGCGCGCACGCCGGGCACCTTGTTCGCGACCATGGCCGAGCCGATCCCGGCGCCGTCCACCACGATCCCCCATCGGCAGGTGCCGTCCGCCACCAGCCTGGCCACGGCGTGGGCGAAGTCGGGGTAGTCGACCGGCTCGGTGCTGGTCGTCCCACAGTCGTGGATCGTGTAACCCTCCTCCGCGAGGTGACGGGCGATCAGCTGCTTCAGCTCGAACCCCCCGTGGTCGGCGCCGAGCGCGATCGCGACCGGCGCCGGGCCGGACGGGCTTCCGGCGGTGCTCGGCGCGGCTCCGGGGACGGCCCCGGACGCTGCGCCGGTGCCGGCATCGTACATCGCGCCGACCACGCGCCGGACCACCTCGCGGACCCGGTCCTCGGTTACCGTCACGGGCACCCTCCCGCGGGACACGGTACCCGATGGCGCGCGGCAGTGCCGGGCCCGGACGCGACCCGGCTGGCAGGACACTGCCTACGGACGGACGCGCTTCTCCCGGGGGAGTGGCGGCAGGCCGCGCCGGCCTTCCACGAGGAAGTGCCGGAACCAGCCCACCACCTGCACGACGTTCTCGACGCGCCGGAATGGCGTGCCGCTCCTCGTCAGCTCGTGCGTCTCGTCCGGCACCCGCATGAGGCGGACCGGCCGGCGGAACGCCCGCAGCACGGCGAAGAACTCCTCCGCCTGGGTGATGGGCACCCGCAGGTCCTTCTCCGAGTGCTGGATCAGGATCGGCGTCCGGACGTGCTCGGCGTAGGCGATCGGGCTGTGCCGCCAGTACAGCTCGTGGTCCTCCCACGGGTTGACGCCGTACTCCTCGGTCCCGAACATCGGCCCGCCGATGTCGCCCGAGAGCATCTGGGCGGTCATGTCGTTCACCGAGCGCGCGGTCAGGGCCGCCTTGAAGCGGTCCGTGTGCCCCACGATCCAGCTGGTCAGGTAGCCGCCGTAGGAGCCACCGGTCACCCCCAGGCGGTCCGGGTCGACCAGCCCGTCGGCCACCAGCGCGTCGACCCCGGCCATCACGTCGGCCATCGGGCCGTCGCCCCAGTCGCGGAAGTTCGCGCGCACGAAGTCCTGCCCGTAGCCCTCCGACCCGCGGGGGTTGCAGGCGTACACGCTGATCCCCGCCGCCACCAGGCACTGCCACTCCCAGAACAGCGAGTAGCCGTAGAGCGTGGCCGGACCACCGTGGATCTCCACCACCATCGGCGCGGGCCGCCCGTCGTCGTGGGCCGGAGCCGGGTAGAACCAGCCCTGGATCCGTCGGCCGTCCACCTCGTGCCAGCGCACCTGGGGCGCCACCAGCGCGACGTCCGCCCACCGGGTGGCCATGCAGTCGCTCACCTGCCGCAGCGCGCCATCGCCCAGCGGAGAGGGCAGGACGGCGGGGAGGTCCGCCACGGCCACCTCGAAGGCGTGCGTCGCGTCCGCCACCGTGACGACGACGCGCTCCGGTCCGCCGGCCGGCGAGACCTGGTGCAGCTGGCCCACGTGGTGCCGGCCCTCCGTCACGCGCTCGACGCGCGACGTGCCCGCCTCCACCCGCCACAGCTCGTAGCTGCCCTCGATCGGCGCCGAGAAGGTGATCCGGCGGCCGTCGTGGCTCCAGTGGAGCGACGGATCGCCGCCGCCGTGGAGATCGCTCCCCATCCCCGATCCGACCATGAGGTCCGTCGCGGCGGTGAGATCCTCGCCCTCCTGCTCCGCCGCGGCGGCGAAGCGCCAGACGTCGTGGCGGGCGGGGCCTCGGCCCTGGTAGCGGTGTCCGATCGCGGCGATCCACCGGCCGTCCGGGCTCCATGCCGGCGCCGAGAACTCGCGCCGGCCGCGACC
>JAKAHX010000104.1 GCA_021814735.1 Chloroflexota bacterium
AGCTCGTCCTTGACCTCGCGCTCGACGTACACGCGGCTGCACGCCGAGCACTTCTGGCCCCCGAAGCCGAACGCCGACCGCATGATCCCCTCGGCCGCTTCCTCGAGGTCCGCCGTCCGGCTGACGATGGCCGGGTTCTTGCCGCCCATCTCTACGATGACCGGCTTCGGGTAGTCCTTGGCGAAGTGCCGGTAGAGGTCGAAGCCGACCTCGTAGGAGCCGGTGAAGGTGAGGCCGTTCACGCCCGGGTTCTCGGCCAGCTCGGCGCCGACGGTGGAGCCGGGGCCCGTGACGAAGTTGACCACGCCCGCCGGGATCCCGGCGTCGCGGAAGACTTCGTAGAGCTTCAGCCCCATCAGGCTGCTGTCCGACGCCGGCTTCAGGACGACCGTGTTGCCGGCCACCAGCGCGCCGCCGGCCGGGCCTCCGAAGAGCGAGGCCGGGAAGTTGAACGGGGCGATGACCGCCCAGACCCCGTAGGGCTTGAGCACGGACCGCGTGTGGACGGTCTCGTCGCCGAGGTTGCCCATCGGGTAGTCGAAGCCCTGGTGTTTCTCGATCTCGTCGCAGTACCAGCGGATCAGGTCCGCGGTCTCCTCCACGTCACCGAGCGCCTCGAGCCGGTTCTTGCCGACCTCGATCGCGGTGAGCGCCGAGAGGTCCATCTGCCGTTCGCTGATCAGGTCCGCGGCGCGGCGCAGCAGCGCCACGCGCTCCTGCCAGGGCCGCCGGCTCCAGGCCGGGAAGGCCGCGTGCGCAGCGGCGATGGCGTCGCGGACGTCCTGCCGTGTTCCCTTGGCGAACCGGCCGACCAGCGAGCCGTCGATCGGAGACCGGTCCTCGTAGGTCCCCTCGCCCTGGCGGGGCTCGCCGTTCACGTACAGCGGATACGTCCGACCGAGCTCCTGGCGGGCCCGCGCCAGCCCCGCCTCGTAGTCGGCGTGCAGCTGCTCGTTGTCGTTCCGAAGCGTCGCGTACGTGATCTTGATGCGCGGCGCGGTCGGGCTGGTCATCGTCGATGTCCCTCGTGCAACCGGAGACTGCCGGGCGGGAGCGAATGCGGTCCGGGCCTGTCTTCGCCGGCTAGTCTAGCGCGCGCACGAGGTCGAACAGGGACGGGGCGACCACGTCCGGCAGGTCCGCGGGGTGCCTCCGCCGGGCCGCCGCGAGGTCCGCCGGGCCCTGCTTCCCCGACAGGACGAAGGCGGCGCGGAGGCCGCTCCGCCGGGCTCCGGCAACGTCGGAGCGAAGGTCGTCGCCGACCATCAGCACCGCCTGTCGGGGCAGGTCGGGACCGGCGCCCGGCCGCCCCAGCGACGCGTACGCGGCATCGAAGATCCCCGGGGCGGGCTTGCCCACCAGCAGCGCACGGCGTCCCGTGGCGAACTCGAGGGCGCGCACGAAGGCCCCGGAATCGATGGTCACCCCGTCCGGCGTGAGCCACCAGCGATTGCGGTGCATCGCCACCAGGCGAGCCCCACCCAGCACGAGCCGGAAGGCGGCGTTGAGGCGCGGCCAGGTGAACGCCGGGCCGGCATCGCCAACGATCACGGCCGCCGCGGACGCGGCGTCGGCCAACGCGGCCTCGTCGTCGAGGAGACGCTGGCCCTCGAACTCGCGCAGCGCGTCCCGGGACGACAGCACGTAGACCGGCCGGCCCGACCAGCGTCGCGCAGCGAGGTCCGCGCTCGCGGACAGCGCCGTCACCAGCGATCCCGGCTCGATCGGCAGGCCGGCGGCGGCGAGCCTGCCGGCCAGGGTGTCCCGGGCCCAGAGCGAGCTGTTGGTGAGCACCCGGAACGGGATCCCGCGACGGAGGAGAACCCTGACGGCTTCGGCCGCCCCCGGCAGGGGTTCGCCCTTGAGCACGAGGACCCCGTCCAGGTCGAGCAGGAGGGCCCGCACCCCGGTGAGGTCGGGATCCGGCATGCCGGCGTCCGCCGCAGCGGTCGTCACCGTTCGAGCCTCGGTTCGGGGAGGCGCTGCAGCCGGGATCGGGTCAGCGCCCGGCCTGGACCTCCCGGAAGCAGTCCGAGCAGTAGACGGGGCGGTCCATGCGCGGCCTGAACGGCACCTGCGCCGTGTTGCCGCAGCGCGAGCAGACCACGGCGAAGTACTCGCGGGCGATGCGCTCCCCGCCCCGCTCGTACCCGCGCGGGCCCCCGATCTCGCGCACGTCGTAGCCCGCCGCTTCGCGGGACGCGCGCCGGCTGGCCCGGCAGCTGGGACAGCGGCGAGGATCGGAGGTGAACCCCTTCTGCGCGTAGAACTCCTGGTCCGCGGCGGAGTGGACGAAGTCGACGCCGCAGTCGACACAGGTCAGGGTTCGATCGACGTAGGACACCCGGGAGCCTCCTGGAGCGCGTGATGCCGAGACTGGCGCAGCCGACCGCCCGCCTCGGGGTGCCACGGCCGACGACGGGTCGCCGGCACGACGCGAACTCCGGGATCCGGGCGCCGCGCGACCCAGGTGTCTGCCGAGGTCCCTGGAACGGGGCGCACCGGTTGCGCCGGAAGCCTAGCACCCGGCGAGCCGGCCGGACAAGCACGGGTCCACCCGGACGCCATCGCGCAGGTGCACGCCGGGTGGCACAATGAGCCTCGGGGATCTGCCCGGCGAGGGGCTCTGGCGGCGGTCACCCGACGCAGCCCGCCGCCGCGCTGTCAATCGACGCGCGCGTGCCGGGGTCGCGCCCGGAGTGGAGGGACACGAGGAACCATGCCCCGCCTGCTGCAGCTGGCGAGCGTCCGTCTTGGCGCGCGGCACGTCGATCTCGGCAGTGCCGGCAGGGAGCAGCGCGACCGCCGGTGGGCGGCCTTCGAGGCGGCCCTGGACCTGGCGGTGCATGAGCACTGTGATGCGGTCCTCGTGGCCGGCGATCTCTTCGACTCGAACGCGCAGCCACGGCGGACGATCGACCGCGCGGCCGCCGCGCTCGGCCGGCTGGTCGCGCAGGGGATCGCGGTGGTGATCCTGCCCGGCATGACCGATCCGTACGACGCGTCCTCCATCTATCGGACCTACGACCTCGCGGCGATCGCCGGGCTGCCCCCCGGAGCGGACGGGCCCCACGTGCTCGTCCCGGGGAGCATGACGGTGGTCCTGCCGGCCCTCGATCTCGCGGTGCGCGGGTACGACGCGGACGGCGGCACACTGGACGCGGCACTCGGTGCCCCGCCGGACGAGGCGGAACGGGGGATCCGGATCCGCGTCGGGATCGCGCGCGCGGTCCCGGGCGCAGCGGGGGCGGGCGATGTGAGCCAGGAGGCCATCGCCGCCTCCGGCCTCGACTACCTCGCGCTCGGCGGCGCCATGGCGCCGGCCCAGGGCGAGGCTGGCACGACCCACTGGGCGGACCCGGGACCGATCGAGCTTCTCGAGGAGGGCGGCGAGGAGGTCGGGCAGGTCCTGCTGGTCACGCTCGAGGCGTCGGGTTCGCGGCGGGTGCGCATCGAACCGCGGGCGGTCGGTCGGTCGCGACGGCTGCGCACGGAGCTCGACGTGAGCGGGGTCCCCGACGCCGACGCACTGCTCGCACGCCTCGACGGCCTTGCCGACCCCGACCTCGCCTGCGAGGTCCGGATCACCGGCACCCGGCCACCCGGCCTGACAGTGGACGAGGCGGCCCTGGAGGCCGCGCTGGCAGCTCGCTTCCTGCACCTCCGCGTGCACGACGCCTCGCTGCCGCCGACCCCGGAGACTCCGCCAGTGGCGGACTCCATCGCCGGCCACTTCGCGCAGGCATATGCCTCCCGGATCGCGGCTGCCGCTGCGGAGGGCCGCTCCGACGACGAGCGCGACGCGCGCGAGCAGCTGGACCTCGGCCTGCGCATCATCGCCGGCTCCACCGGCATGCCCGTCTGACGAGGGAACGCCGTGCGCATCATCCGGCTTCACCTGCACGACATCCAGCGCCACGCCGACCTCGAGATCCGCCCGTCACCCGGGATCACCATCATCCGCGGGCCGAACGAGTCGGGGAAATCCACCGTCCGGCGAGCGGTCGAGCTGGCGCTCTTCGGGGCGACTGCCGACGACGGGACGCAGGTGCGGCGCTGGCAGGCCACCGGCCGGGCACCGTCCTCGGTCGAGCTGGACGTGGAGGCCGACGGCGAGGAGGAGACATCCTTCCGCGTGACCCGGACCTTCGACGGGGATGGCGCCCACGTTGCGTTGCAGCTCGCCGACGAGCGGCTGGAGGGCGCCGCGGCCGAACGGCGCCTGGCCGAGATCACCGGGCTGCCGAGCCTTGCCTTCTTCCGTTCGGCGGCCGTGCTCGACCATGCCGACCTGGCCGGGCTGGCAGAGGGCGACGACGCCCTGCGCTCGCGGCTCTCCGCGGCCGTGTCCGCCGGCGACCGCACCTTCGCGCGCAGCCTGCGGGACCTGGAGGCGCAGGTGGCCGCGATCGACGGCGCGGGCCTCCCCGCGCCCGGGCCCCTGGCCGCGGCGGAGGCCGAGGTGGCGCGCCTGCAGCAGGAACTGGAGCACGGCGAGGCCGCGCTGGGCGAACAGCTGGCGGCGCAGGCGGCGCTCTGGACCGCGCAGAGCGACCTGGCGGAGATCGAGGCGCAGCTCGAGAGCGATCGCGAGCTGCTGGCCACCAGCGAGGAGGCCGTGCGGCTGCAGGCGGAGCAGGAGGAGGCCGAGGCTGCCCACGAGCGGTTCCAGCGGGCCGTGATGGTCCGCGAGGAGATCGAGGCGAAGGAGTCCACGCACCCGTCGACGCTGCCGCTCGCAGTGCTCCGCGAGGGGACCGCCCGCCTGCGACAGCTCGAGCAGAGCATCGCGGACCTGACGGCGGAGCTCCGCGACGAGGTGACGGTGTCCGGCGAGATCATGCTGCCCGAACCGCGCTGGCGGCCATTCGCGGTCGTGGCGCTCGTGCTGGCGGTGGTCGGGGTGGCGGTCGCGCTCCTGACGGCGCAGGCTGTGATCGGGATCGCCGTCGCGCTGCTGGGCGTGGTGTCTGCCGTGGTGGCGCTGCGACGGCGCCGGCTGGCCTTCGATGTCAACTACCAGCGCCACCTGCGCGACGAGCAGGTGAACCGGCGCCTCCGGGGCCGATCGACCATCGAGGACCAGCTTCGCCAGGACCAGAAGGCGCGCGAGGCCCAGCTCGCGGGGCTGGGCGTCAAGGACCTCGAGGCCTGCGAGGGGCTGCTGGCGGCGGAGGAGGCGCACGTCGCGCACCTCGAGGAACTGCGGCGGGAATTCGCGAGCCTGCTGGGCGATCCACCGGTGACCGAGGACGTCGCGGTCCTGCGTGACCGCGCCGCGGCCGAGGCGGAGCTGCGGCGCCATCTCCTCGCGCAGATGGGTGAGATCGGGCGGCACCCGGCCGGCCACCGTGCCCGCTACGACGCCGCCGTCGCCGCCGACGAGGCCGCGCAGGCGCGGGCGCGGGAAACCGTCGCCGCGGCGCGCGCCCGCGTCGAGGCGAGCCCGGTGGACAGCGATGCCGTGGCAGCGACCGCCGAGGACCTGGCCGAGGCGCAGCTGCGCCTGGACCGGCTGGCGCGGCGGCGGCGGATCCTGGCCGGCACCCTCGAGGCGCTGCGTGCCGCCGAGCAGTCCACGGTCCGCGCCGCGGCGCGGTTCGTGGAACGGCGCATGAACCGTGATATCGAGCGCATCACCGGCGGTCGCTACCGGCGGGTCCAGGTGGACGACGCCGACCTGTCGATCCGCCTCTGGTCGCCCGAGCGCGACGACTGGGTGGACGCCCGCGCGCTCTCCACCGCCACGCTGGCACAGACGCACCTCGCGGCGCGCCTCGCGCTGGCCCGGCAGGTGACCGGTGACCGCCGGCCGCCGCTGATCCTGGACGACCCTTTCCTGGTCTTCGACGACGAGCGGGCGGCCCGCGCGCTCGAGCTGCTCCGGCAGGTCGCCGGCGACCTGCAGGTCCTGTACCTCTCGATCTCCCCGCGCTACGACCGGTTCGCGGACCAGGTCGTGGAGTTCTCCGCGCCGGCCGAGGTCGACGCCGGGGCGGTCGCCGCGGAGCCGGTCTGACGCCGCTGGGACCCGGGTTCGCGCTCGCCGCCGCGCTGAGCTGGGGGATCAGCGACTTCGCCGGGGGACTCGCCAGCCGACGCAGCGGCGCGATCGTCGTCGGGCTGCTCACCCAGTCGCTGGGGCTGGCGCTCGCACTCGGCCTCGCCCTGGCCTCCGGCACCCCGTTCCCGTCGCCGGCCGGTGCGGGCTGGGCGCTGCTCGCCGGGACGGC
>JAKAHX010000105.1 GCA_021814735.1 Chloroflexota bacterium
CCGCGACAGCGCGGGCGTCGCGTACGACGCCGCGTCGCCGCACGCCACCTGGCAGACCGCCAGCTACTCGCTGGCCTCGCTGTCCGCGATCTTCGGCGCCGACTCCCGCACCAGCGTCGGTGCGGTCGCCTCGCTCGTGCTCTCGAACCGCGGCGTCTCCGGGCGCCTCATCAGCGTGACCCTGATCGGGAGCGCGGGGACCAAGACGGTGTCCGGCCCGGTGTTCACGGCCGTGTTCAACGCAAACCGGCCGGCCGGCGACCCGGCGATGCTGAGCACCCTGCTCGACACCGCGCCGATCCCCTGACGGCGGCTCGCCCAGCGCGTCCCGCCACCCTGGCCGTCGCGCGCGCCCCTACGATGGCGGCACACGAAGCGGGAGAGGGTGTCGAGCGTGCGGTTCGGGGCAGCGTTCTGGGTGCAGCGCACCGACTGGGCGTCCCTGCGAGAGGCCGTCCTGCGGGCGGAGGCGGCGGGGTTCGACGACCTGTGGATCGACGACCACCTGCTCTCCGACGAGGCGGACTGGCCCGACCCCAAGCTCGAGGGGTGGACGACGCTTGCGGCCCTGGCCGCGATCACGACGCGGGCCCGCCTGGGCCTGATGGTGGGCGCGAACACGCTGCGCAACCCGGGTCTGGTGGCCAAGATGGCGACGACCGTTGACCACGTGTCGGGAGGGCGCGCGATCCTCGGCATCGGCGCCGGCTGGTTCGAGCGCGAGCACGCCGCGTTCGGCTTCGACTTCGGCGCCGGCTTCGGCGAACGGCTCGACCGCCTGGCCGAGGCCGTGCCGCTCATCCGCCGGCTGCTCGACGGCGAGGAGGTCAGCCACGAGGGTGGCTTCTACCGCTTCGACCGCGCGGTGTGCGCGCCGCGGCCGGTCCAGGCCCGCCTGCCGATCCTCATCGGCGGGTCCGGACCGCGCAAGACGCTGCCGCTGGTCGCCCGGTCCGCCGATATGTGGAACGCGTACGGCACGCCCGACGAGGTGGCGGCGAAGTCGGCGCACCTCCGCGACGCGTGCGAGACGGCGGGCCGCGACGACCGCGAGGTGGAGCGCACCGTCAACCTCAATGTGGTGATCCGCGACGGCCGGGCCGAGGCCGAGGCGGCGTGGGGCGGCTGGCACCGCGAGCACCGCCCGCAGGGCGGCGAGGGCCGACTCGACGCGGGCGGATCGGTGGCGGACGTGGCGGCCGCGCTCGCGGCGTACCGCGCCGTGGGCTTCGCCCACCCGATCCTGATCTTCCGCCACCGGTGGGACCTGGCCACCATCGACCGGCTGCCGGAGCTCCGTGCCGCACTCGGGGCGGACTGACCGCGCGTTGGCGAGCGGCTGGCGATGTCAAGGTCGCTCGCGGACGAACACCTGCTCGACGGGGAGGCCGAAGACGTCGGCGAGCCGGAACGCGAGGGCGAGGCTCGGGTTGTACTCCCCGCGCTCGAGATAGCCGATCGTCTGCGGGTTCACCTCGACCCGCTCCGCGAGCTCGACGCGGCTCAGGCCAGCGCCCTCCCTGAGCTCGGCGATCCGGTTCGGGATCGGCGCCTCGGTCGCGGTTTTGCGCCCGGTCATCGCACCTCCCCCCGCCCGGGCGCTCGCCCGAGACGGGACCGGGAGGAGTGGGCGTCCACGACATCGTCACGCCGCGGGAACGTCCACGCGTAGATGACGCTCGGGAGCATGAACAGCAGGACCCATGCGGGAAGGAGCCTGTCGGCCTGCAGGACGCCGCCGAAACCCCCCGCCGCCGATACGACATAGTGGCCAACGCCGGGGAAGAGCACGAGCATCGCGCCGCCGACGGCCAGGCCGACGATGATGACCATGTGCGTTCGCCAGTAGACGTCGCCCTGCACCAGCCGCTCCCGCTCGTCGGCCTCATCGCGGGCGATCTGCGGGACCGCGCGCTTGTACAGGTAGAGCCCTGCGGTCATCGGGACGAGCAGCACCGCCGCGACGGCCTGAACACCGAGCAGGACAGCGAATCGGATTGGATGCACGCGGGCCAGGAAGTCGTTGTCGCCGAGCCCGGCTGCGAACGGCGCGAGCCAGGCGGCTGCGAACAGCGCCGACCACGCGACCGCGAGCACTCGCCCGTTGCGGCGCGACCAGAAGCGCTCGAGACGGCCCGGTTCCCCGCGGCGGAACGGCAAGCCTGCGCGATCGGCCAGCCCAGTGCGTCGGACCAGGGCGGCCGCACCGGCCGCGAACAGGACCGCGAACGCCCAGATCTCCATGAAGGCTGCTCCCCCAACCGCTTGGCGCGCAGCCACGGCAGGCTGTTGTATTCATACGATACCCGCCATATTGTAGGAATGCAACAGGTGCCGTCCGGTGGCTGACCGGTCCGCCGATTCGCCGCGCGATCCCCGCTTCGTCGCGGAGGCCGAGGTGCGCGCCAACGGCGGCGAGATCCTCTACCGGGGCGCCCTGCGGGTGGACGACCCGCACTGGCCCGCGGAGGCGGCGCGGCTTCACCGGGGCCTTCGGATCCGCGACCTGTCGGACCCGGACCCACGAGGCTGGGTGGTGCTCATCTTCCCCGACGGGAGCGTGCGGCTCAACCCGTCAGTGGCGCGCGCCCACTGGTGGCAGGGCGACGAGGCGATGTAGGGCCGACCGACCGCGAGCCGCTACTCCCAGCGGAACGTCCGCGCCGCGATGCCCAGGCACACGACCAGCCAGCCCGCGAGGATCGCGATGTCCACGCCGAGCGGCGCCACCTGGGTCCCGTTGACCATCACCTGGCGCATGGCGTCGCCGAGGTATGTCAGGGGCATCAGGCGGGCGACCGACTGCAGGAAGCCGGGCAGGAAGTCGAACGAGAAGAAGATCCCCGACAGGAACATCATCGGGATCTGGACGACCTGGACGACGCCCGTCGCCTGCTCCTCGGTCTTGAGGAACGACGCCAGCGCGAACCCGATCGCGAGAAACGATCCGGCGCCGAGCAGGACCACGCCCGCCACGGCGAGCAGATTGCCCACCACGTGGACGCTGAAGAACAGGTAGCCGATCCCCAGGATCAGCACCGCGTCCACCACCGCGACCATGAGCCGCAGCAGCACGTTGCTGCCGACAAGCTTCCAGCGCGCCAGCGGCGTCGCGCCGAGGCGCTTGAGGATCCCCTTCTCGCGCTGCTGCACCAGGGGGATCGCGGCGAACACGCCCAGCTGCATCAGGGCCATGGCGAGGATGCTCGGCACGAGATAGGCGACGGAGCTGATCGTCGTGGACTGGAGGGACACCTGGGCCACGGTGAGGACGGCGGCCGCGCCGACCGCCTGGAGGTTGAAGGCGTTGGCCACCTGGGCCACCACGCCCTGCACCACCTGGCTGGTCTGGCTCTGCGACGGGTCCCCGTAGAGCTGGATCACGGCCGACGCGGTGCCGCCCGAACGGGCCTGCACGAGCGCGTCCCCGAGGCCCTTCGGGACGACGATGACAGCCGAGACGTCGCCGCGCTGCATGGCAGCCTTCTCGTCCTCGAGCGAGCCGTCGTGGAGGCTGAGCAGCGGGACACCCGCGAAGGCCTGGCGGAGACCGGCGGACGCCGCCGAGCCGTCCTGGTCCACGTAGCCCACCGCGATCTTCGTGTCGCTGTTACCGCCGAAGATCCAGCCGAACAGGAACACGAACATGATCGGGAAGACGATCGTCCAGAACAGCGCCGCCCGATCGCGCACCAGGCTCTTGACGTTCGCCGCGGTGAGGCCGAGCAGGGTTCGCATCGTCGGACTCCTGATATGGAAGGACTTGTCAAGGGGGTGGGGCAGGGCGCGCTCGAGGTCAGGTCCGTGCGACGATGGTCACCCTGATATGCGCGGGTCGGCCGGGCCGTTGCCGCATGACAGTGAGTCGTCACCGAGGTGCCTCGGACTAGCAGCGCGAGTCGGGATCGCATAGGAGTGCTCGAGGGCTCTCGGCTCATCCTGTCGCTCTCGATCACGCCCTGCCCGTCCCCCTCGTGCATCAGGCGGCCACGGCCATCGGGACCAGTTGCCCGGTCGCCCAGACGAAGCCCGCCAGCTCGCGGGCGACCGCGATGATGGCCTTGTTTGTGCCGATCCGCCCCGCCAGATGGCGGTAGCGCGCATGGAGCCGGGCCTGGGCCCGCCGGTCGAGCTCCACGACCGCCGGCGGCACCCGGCGGTGTCGTGCGCGCAGGGAGCTGCTCACGTTGGGGCGATAGCGCGCGTTGTGGGCGGCCTGGCCCAGCACGTGGCGGATGAGGCGATTGCCCGTCTTGGTGATGTGACCACGATGCCGCGCGTCGCCACTCGAATGCTCGGAGGGGACCAGACCGACGTAGGCCATGAACTGCCGGGCCGTGGGGAAGCGGCGCAGGTCGCCGGCCTCGGCGACGATGGTCACCGCGGTCAGGAAGCCGATGCCGCGGATGGCCTGGAGGGCCGCCAGCAGCTCGGCGTGTGGGCTCGCCGCGGCGCACTGCACCAGGGCGGTCTCGAGGCGCCTCGTGCGCTCGGCCGCCTCGCGCACGACCGCGTGGTAGTGCTCGACCACCACCCCGTCGGCGGCATACTCGAAGGTGAGCCCCGCCAGCCAGGCGTCATGGGCACGGCTCCAGGCTCGCACCCCGACCGGCGGGTGGATGGCGCGGCGCAGCAGGAACTTGCTGAGTCGGTGCTTGGCGCGTAGCAGGTCCGCCTTGGCATCGTCGCGAGCCCGGACCAGGTCGCGCAGGGCCTCGTGGGCCTCGTCTGGGACCCAGACCGGCGTGAGGTCGCCGCTGCGCAGCAGCCGTGCCAGCTTGGCCGCATCGCGCGGGTCGGTCTTGATCCGGTCACCGGGCCTGACCGGGATGAGCGAGGGCGCCACGACCACGCACGCGATACCCATGGCGGTCAGCTGGCGATGGAGGGCGTAGCCGGTGGGGCCCGCCTCGTAGGCGACCTCCAGGTGGAGGTCCGGCTCGCCGAGCCGCTTCATCAGCCGTCGCACCGCGGACGGATCGTTGGTGATGTGGCCGTGGTCCTCGGGATCGCCGAAGGCCTCTGCAACCGCGACGGCGATCGATGACTTGTGCACGTCCAATCCCACGAACCGGGTACGCTCTGACATGGACCGGCCTCCCGTATGTGGCTCTGTGCGGGCAAGCTCAAGCGACCCGCGCAATCCACGATGATGCGCGAGCGCCGGTCCTTCCATGTTGACTAGCGAATGCGCTCTACCGCTACCTGCGGGCCGCTCCGCTGGCGCCGGCCGCAGCCTACACGGCCACCCTCCTCGGGAACCGGGACCCCGTCGCGCGACGGGTCGCCCTCGCGGCGATCGCCGACCGCCATGAGCTCATCGACGCGCCCGATCCGCTCCTCCTCGAGGCAGCCGGGTGGGATGACGAGAACACCACCCGACACGAGTTCCGGCGGGCGCTCGGCGCCATGTGGCCCCGGGCGTCGAGGGAGGCTCGCGCAGCGCTGTTGAGGTACGCGGCTGACGCGGTCGAGGCCGAGACGATCGCCGAGCGCATGGCGGCCGCGGGCATGGACGCAACGCCCGACCAGGTGCGCCGCGACTGGCGGGGCCGCCTCCTGCACCGGATCGCGGAGGACCTGCCCAAGACGTGGCTGAGGCGCTACGGGCCGCTGCCCAGGGTAGAGGACGACCGGATGCCCGAGATGACTGCCGGCTGGGGCCTTGACGAGAGCCCCATCGAGGCGAGCGCGTTGGCCGACCTCCCGCCCGACGATGCCCTGTCACTCTTGGCCACGTGGTCGGAGCCCGATCAGCCCCGACTCGGCGGTCGCACCCTGGCGGGCCTGGCGGGCGCGGCGGGAGAGGTCATCCCCGCGCGCCTCGCGGAGTTCGCGCCGCGCGCCGCCGAGATCGCCGAGCTTCGGCCGCCGATCGTCGGGGCGATCGCCTCCGGCGTGGAGCGCGCCCTTCGGGAAGGCAGGCTCGAGAATCCCGCCGCGGGCGTGGCGTTCGTGCTGGACGTTATCGAGCGCTTCGACCCGGACATCGCCGTCGACTGGTATCGGGAGCTCCTGAGCGACGCGGCGGGCTCCATCGAGGTCGGGGCCCACAAGGAGGTCCTCGACGAGGCAGCCATGGGTCGCGCCCTCAACTTCCTGCGCGCCGCGCTCACTGGTGCACCATCCCCGTGTCGATGGGGGCCGACCCGTCGATGCATCCCCGGTGACCGCCGGACCATCGCCACGCGCGCTCGCCGCTCGACGGCCAGCATGAGTACCG
>JAKAHX010000106.1 GCA_021814735.1 Chloroflexota bacterium
CACCTGCCAGCAGGAGATCGGGGAGTACGCGCTCGTCGTGGCAGGGCTCCGGCGCCTCGGCGCCGCAGCGCGCCGGGCCGAGCCACCCGGGGGCGGCTGGGCTCGCCTGCTGGCCCGCCTGCGCGCCCCGCGGCCGGCGCGCGGGATGCGACTCGCGCGCGCCCGGTTTGCCGGCCTGGTGGCCGTGCCCGTCCTGGTCATGGTGACGCTGGCCGGCGCGGGTACGCTCGCCTACCAGGCCGCCGGCACGGGGCCCGCCGGTGCCGCGCCCGCCACGGCGGCCGGGACGGCCACGCCTTCGGGCGCGCTCCACGAGGCAGCGCTGCAGCGTGCCTTCGCCATCTCCGACCAGGCGTACGCGGACGAGGCACTGGCCGTGCCCGCGGATGCGCCGGCGGTGGTGGTGCCGCGCGGACCGCTGCCGGACGGCATGACGCTCTTTGCCGCGTCCGACCAGGGGGACGGCGCGCGCTCGAGCGGGCCACCGATCGCCTCGGCGATCGTGGCCGAATGATGGGAACGCCGATGCACGGCCGGGTAGGCACGGTGCGGAGTCCGTGAACGGCCGGAGTCATCGTCAGCAGCCCGACGCGTCGCCGCGGCGCGGATCCGGGCGAGCGGTCCCGTGGCAGATCCGCGGCAGAGGAGGAGAAGCCGAGTGGCAATCAGACGACAGGTGATGGCCGCCGTCGCGGTCGCCGGCATCGTGTTCGGCGCCTGCAGCTCCGCGGCCACCACGGCCCCCACGCAAGCGCCCGCGTCCGCGGCGCCGGCTGCGACCACCGCGCCGGCATCCGCCGTCGCGTCGGCCGCCGCGGCCAGCGCGACCCCGCTGACGGGTGTCGAGGCGGCCGTGTTCGGCACGAACTACAACCCCGGCCCGGGCCAGCCCGGCGGCACCCTCGTCATGGGCGAGTGGCAGGCGGCTGACCAGCTGAACCCGTACTACACGACGTCCGAGGCGGACGTCGAGGCCTACCTGCCGGCGCTGCGCGGATGCGCGACGATCAGCAGTGACGGCAAGTACATCCCCGACCTGTGTGCCACCCTGCCGTCCGAGGCGAATGGCGGCGTGGTGGTCAACGGCAACACGTTCACCGTGACGCTGACCCTGAAGCCGAACCTCAAGTGGTCGGACGGGCAGCCCCTGACGATGAACGACCTCAAGTACACCTGGCAGTGGGCCAACGACCCCAACCAGTCCGGGTGCTCCTCGTGCGGTCCCGGCACGGCCTGGCCGCTCATCGACTCGATCGACGTCTCGTCCGATGGACTGACGGCGACGGTCCACTTCAAGCAGCTCTTCGGTGGCTGGCTCGGCTGGCTGACCAGCTCGATCCTGCCCCAGCACTACATGTCGACCATCCCGGTCAAGGACGCCCCCAAGCTGTCCTACCCGGTCAGCTCGGCAATCTCGAAGGCCGTCTTCAACGGGCCCTTCATCATCACCAACGCGTCCTCCTCCGAGATCGACTACGCGCCGAACCCGTACTGGAACGGCGGCGTCTCGCCCAAGCACCAGGGCAAGCCGTATCTCTCCAGCCTCAAGTTCCAGTACTTCGGTGACCCGAACGGCGAGATCGCGGCGTTCAAGAGCGGCGCGATCGACCTCGCCTTCGACCTGCAGACCGACTCGTACCCGGCCATGAAGGACACCCCGTCCAGCATCGGCACGGTGGAGCAGACGCCTCTCTGGGAGTACGAGCACCTCGACGTCAACAACGACCCGTCGCACAAGCGCGACAACGGCCTGTGGGACGTCAACGTCCGCAAGGCGCTCGCGATGGCCATCGACAAGCAGAAGATCGTGAACACCGACTTCCCAGGCGCCAACGTCACGATCGCCTGCTCGCCCACTCCGCCCGGCATCTGGTACCGCAAGAACGAGACCTGCCCGCCGTACGACCCGACGGCCGCCAAGGCGGCCCTCGAGGCGGCTGGCTACCACATCGACTCGTCCGGCTGGATGGCGGACAAGACCGGCCACGAGATGAACCTCGAGCTGGCCACCACCTCCGGCAACCCGACCCGCCTGACCGAGCTCCAGATCGTGGAGTCCAACCTCAAGGCGATCGGCGTCAAGAGCTACATCAAGACCGGTGACGCGGCGTCGGTGTTCTTCGCCGGCTGGTCCGGCACCACCCCCACCACCGATCCGAGCATCTACCGAGGCAACTACGACCTTGCCGACTTCGCGTACGTCCTGACGGGCACCCCGTACGGCGACTACTACGCGACCTACATCTCCACCGGATGGCCGGAGCTGGGCGACCACAGCGGTGCCAACGACACCCGCTTCAAGAGCGCCCAGATGGATGCGGCCCTGAACAAGCTCGCCTCCGACGTGTCGCTGTCCGCACAGCAGCAGGACGCGGGCGCGGTCCAGGACGCGTACGTGGCCGGGATCCCCGAGATCCCGCTCTACTACCGCGGTGGCGTGACCGGTGTCGGCGTCCACGTGGGCAACTGGCCGGGGTTCAACCCCAGCGCGCAGGGCCCGACGTGGGACGTCGAGGACTGGTACTACAAGCCGTGATCGCAGGGGCGGGCTCCCGGCCCTGACGGGGAGCGGGCGGCGGGCCCGGGGACACTCTGTTCCCGGCCCGCCGCTCCTGTGCTAGGCTCTCGCGCACCTTCAGCACCCAGGACCATGACCCAGTACATCGTCCGTCGTGTCATCCAGGCCATACCAGTCCTCTTCCTGATCTCCGTCGTCAGCTTCGTGCTGATGATGCAGGCGCCCGGCGGTCCCGCCGCGCAGTTCAACCAGAATCCCCACATCAGCCCCGCGCAGATCAACAAGTGGCTCGCGGACTGGTGTCTGGTGCGGCAGCCCACGGTGATGGACACCGTCCGCGAGTATCTCGGCTGGCTTGGCGTCTGGAACTGCACCGGCGGCAGCTTCCTCTCCGCGCACGGCCTGCCCAACTTCCTGCCCGCCTTCCTGGGTGGCGGCACCAACGGCATCCTGCACGGCGACTTCGGGTACTCCATCGAGACGGGCCAGCCGGTGCTCCAGATGATCCTGGCCCGCCTGCCCGCCACCCTGATCCTGATGGGCACCGCGTTCGTGCTCTGGGCGACCATCGCGATCCTCGCGGGCGTGCTGGCCGCGGTGAAGCGGTACAGCTTCTTCGACCAGTCGGTCACGTTCGTCAGCTACGTCTTCTACTCGCTGCCCACCTTCTGGCTGGGACTCATCCTGATCTTCATCTTCGGCGTCACGCTCCGCTGGTTCCCCGTCCAGGGGATCGTCAACGTGCGCAACACGCCCGCGCCGTTCGCCACGTCGGCCTATTGGGCCGCCTTCGCCGCCAACCCGCTGCCCTACCTGTACGACATCGGCGCGCACCTGGTGCTCCCGGTGGTGACCTTGATCGCGGTCAGCATCGCCGGTGACAGCCGCTTCGTGCGCTCCGCGATGCTCGATTCGCTCCACCAGGACTACGTGCGGACGGCCCGCGCCAAGGGGATCAGCGAGCGGCAGGTGATCGTGCGCCACGCGTTCCGCAACGCCATGCTGCCCATCCTGACCAACCTGGCCCTGGAGATCGCGTTCCTCTTCTCGGGCGCGATCGTCACCGAGACGGTCTTCAGCTGGCCGGGCATGGGGCGGCTCTACTACGACGGCGTCAACGCCCGTGACTACTTCCTGCTGATGGGCATCCTGCTGATCGGCTCGGTGCTCGTGGTGGTGATGAACCTGGTCGCGGACATCGCGTACGCCATCGCCGACCCCCGCATCCGCTACGACTGAGGAAGGCAGCAGGGCATGGCCATCTACCCCGACCCCACCGCGCTCTCCGGCGGACCCGCGACGACCGCGGCGGGACCCACGCCGGCGGACGTCGCGCAGGCGGACGCGGACGTCGAGGTCGCGCTCGAGTCGCTCGGCCAGTGGCAGCTGGCCTGGCGGCGCTTCCGGAAGCACCGCATGGCCATGGTGGGGCTGGGCTTCTTCGTCTTCATGGTGCTGGTCGCCATCTTCGGGCCGATCATCGTGCCCTACGACCCGCTCAACATCCCGGGCTCGACCATCCCCGGCGGCATGCCGCCGAGCCTGGCCCACCCGTTCGGCACCGACAACGACGGGCGCGACGTGTTCGCCATGGTCGTCAACGGCGCCCGCATCTCGGTGGCCATCGGCGGGATCAGCATGCTGATCGCGGGGATCGTGGGCGTCGGGGTCGGCGCGATCGCCGGCTACTTCGGCGGCTGGGTGGACAACGTGCTGATGCGCGTGGTCGACACGTTCTTCGCGATCCCGCTCCTCTTCGTGATCCTGGTCGCGGCCCGCTTCTTCGGCGAGGGACAGGTCACCTCGCTCATCCTGATCTTCGGGCTGCTCTCCTGGCCCATCATCGCCCGCCTGGTGCGGGCATCGTTCCTCTCGCTGCGCGAGTCGGACTTCGTGGAGGCGGCCCGCGCCGTGGGCGTCAAGGACGCGCGGATCACCTTCCGGCACATCCTGCCCAACGCCATCGGCCCGGTCATCGTGGCGATGACCCTGATCATGGCCTCCAACATCGTCCTCGAGGCGTTCGTCAGCTACCTCAACTTCGGGATCAGCCCCGACCAGACCAGCTGGGGCAACGCGCTCGCCAACGCGCAGAGTGCCCTGGGCCTCGGCAACTGGTGGTGGGCGTTCTTCCCGGGCATGGCCATCGCGATCACCGTCATGGCCATCAATTTCGTGGGTGACGGACTCCGCGACGCGCTGGATCCGCGGACCCGGCTGTGACCGACGAGCCCCAAGAACGCGACCAGGAAGCCAACCAACCATGACCAGGCCTGAGGAGATTTCCGTGGGCACGCCCCCGCCGCCAGACGTGCTGCTCGACGTGCGCGACCTGCGCACCTACTTCAGAGTGATGGACGGCACCGTCCCGGCCGTCGACGGCGTCAGCTTCCAGGTGCATCGTGGCGAGACGCTGGGCGTGGTCGGGGAGTCCGGCTGCGGGAAGAGCGTCACGGCCCTCACGATCATGCGGCTGATCGAGACCCCGCCCGGCGAGATCGTGGGCGGCGAGGTCTGGTTCAACGGCCGTGACATCCTGACGCTTTCCTCGGACGAGATGCTCCAGGTCCGGGGCGCCGAGATGGCCATGATCTTCCAGGAGCCCATGACCAGCCTCAACCCGGTGCTCACCATTGGCGACCAGATCGCCGAGGCCGTGGTCGCGCACAAGAAGGTGGGCCACAAGGCGGCCTGGGACCGGGCCATCGAGATGCTGCAGCTGGTGGGCATCCCGGAGGCGCAGCGGCGCGTCAAGCAGCACCCGCACGAGCTGTCTGGCGGGATGCGCCAGCGCGTGATGATCGCGCTGGCGCTGTCCTGCGACCCCAAGCTGCTCATCGCCGACGAGCCGACCACCGCGCTCGACGTGACGATCCAGGCCCAGATCCTGGAGTTGATCCGGCGCGTGCAGGAGGAGACCGGCACCGCGCTGCTGCTGATCACGCACGACCTGGGGGTCGTGGCGGAGACCGTGCAGCGCGTGGTCGTGATGTACGCGGGCAAGGTCGTGGAGACCGGCACGGTGGACGAGGTCCTGCAGGACCCCAAGCATCCCTACACGGAAGGGCTCCTCGCTTCCATCCCCTCGCAGGGGCTGCGCGGCACGCGCCTCAACGTGATCCGGGGCAGCATCCCCAACCCGTTCCGCATGCCGGTGGGCTGCCGCTTCGCGCCGCGCTGCCCGTATGCCTTCGATCCGTGTCGTGACCACGAGCCGCCGCTCGAGGGACCCGGCGACGGTGATCGGCGGGTGGCGTGCTGGCTGCACTCGCGGCCGCCGTTCGGCATCGAGCACCGCCCGCGCTACGGGACGTCGACCGCGACGGCCCTGGCGCAGCGGACGGCCGGGGTGGCGTCGTGAGCGCGCAGGTGGCAGCGAGGACGGCCGTGGACGAGGTGCCCCAGCCCGCGGGCGAGGGCGAGCCGATCCTCGCGGTGGACAACCTGGTGAAGTACTTCCCCGTGCTGGGCGGCGTGCTGCGCCGCAAGGTCGCCGACGTCAAGGCCGTGGACGGGGTCAGCTTCACGGTCCGCCGCGGCGAGGTGTTCGGCCTGGTGGGGGAGTCAGGCTGCGGCAAGACGACCCTCGGGCGGAGCCTGCTCTACCTGCAGCGGCCTACCGCCGGCCGCGTGGTCCTCGAGGGCCAGGACCTGAG
>JAKAHX010000107.1 GCA_021814735.1 Chloroflexota bacterium
ATCTGCTGGTGAACCCGGCACCGATCGTCAGGCGGAGTCACCGCCCGGGCTGACGCGGGCGGCCCCCGGGCGCTCCCGGGCCACCGCCCGGACGGGCACGGCCACCGCGGGCCACGCGCCACTCCCGTGCGCGGGCCGCGTGCCCGCCCCCAGGACCGCCCCGGCCACCACGGTCCCGGCCGCGACGCTGGCCGTGGCCGACGCACCGGCACCATCGCCCCGCGCGGCTCCGAAGCCCGTGGCCCCCGTCCGGATCACCGTGCCGACCTGGACGCCCGCCACCAGCACCCCGACCAGGAGCAGGACCCCGGCCAGCCGGAGCACACCCGGCACCGGCTCGGTGGCCAGCGCACGCCCGCCGGCCGGCCGCTGCCAGAGGTCGGCAAGCCGAAGACCCGTCGGCAGCAGGATGAGGCCGAGCCAGATCCCCGCGATGAGGCCGCCGATGTGGGCGAAGATGTCGATCCCCACCCCGCCGCCGATGAGCCCCAGGTCGAGCACCAGGTTGAACACGATCAGGAACCCGATCTGGCGGGCCAGCGCGTCGGCACCACGTCCCAGCAGCGGGTTGTGAACCCGGTACGCGATGAAGACGACGCCGAAGAGCCCGAAGATCGCGCCGCTCGCGCCCACCGCCGGGTTCGGCAGGAAGATGTAGCTGGTCACCGATCCCGCGATGCCGCTCAGCACGTACATGAGCAGGTACTGCCAGCGCCCGTAGATCCGCTCGACAAGGGGACCCACGAGGTACAGCGCATACATGTTGAACGCGAGGTGCAGCAGGCCCGCGTGGACCAGGACCACCGTGAGCAGCCGCCAGTACTCGCCGCGCGCCACCGCCCCCTTGTCGAGCATCAGGAGGTTCGTGACGGTGGTCCCCTCCGCACCGCCGACCATCTGGAAGAGCCCGATGGCGATGGTGACCCCCAGGATCGCGTAGGTCACGATCGGCTCGTCCATCCCGCCGGGGCGCGTCCTGCCGAAATAGCGGCCGGCCGCCCGGCGGTCCCCCAGCTCCTTGCTGAGCCACCCGAGCCGGGAGGCGATCTCCGCCTTTGCCTCGCGCGGCGCCCGGCGGTCGGCCTGCCGGTAGGCATCCAGCGCACCGCGCAGGTCGCCCTGGCGGACACGGGCGGCCGCAAGCTGCCGCCACGCCACCCAGCTGAGCGGCGTCTCGGGGGCCTGCGTGGCCAGCCGCCAGCCCTCCATCGCGGCCTCGTCCTCGTCCATCCGGTACCGACACTCGGAGAGACCGAGGAGCGCCGCCACGTGCAGGTCAGGGTCGCGGTGGCCCACCACGCGCGAGTAGAACGCGGCCGCCTGCGCGTACTCCCCCTGCGCCGCGAGCGCATCCGCCTGCTGCAGGACCCGGGTCGCGGCGTCGCGGTCGAGCGGACCGGCCTGGAACGGATCGCGCGACTGTCCGGGGCGATCGCCCGTCATGGGCTCGTTCGGAGCCGGCGGGCAGGTGGGCGCGCCGGGTGGAAGCAGTCTGGCACAGCCGGCTGAGTGTAGCGTGTGCGGCCGGGGATCACGGTCGCGCCTGGCCCCGGTGGCTGGCCGGCACGCGGCCGGGCGCGCCTGGTGGCACGATGCGCGCATGGACGTCCATTTCCTCGGAGCGGCCAACACCGTGACCGGTTCCCAATTCCTCCTCACCACCGACCGGGCCCGGGTCCTGGTGGACTGCGGGATGTTCCAGGGAAGCCCCAACGAGTCCGTCCGCAATCGGGTCCCGTTCGCCTACGACCCGGCGACGCTCGACGCGATCGTCCTCACCCACGCACACCTGGATCACTGCGGGCTCATCCCGCACGTCGTCGCCGAGGGGTTTCGTGGCCCCATCTACGCCACCCACGGGACGGTGGAACTCGCCGGACTGGTCCTGCTCGACTCGGGCAAGCTCCAGGAGGAGGCCGCGCAGCGCAAGGCGCGCTGGGCGCGCCACCATCCCGACAGCGCAGCACAGGAGGAGCAGCGCCTGGAAGCGGCGATCGACGCACAGCTCGAGGCGGCCGAGGCCGAGGATGACGCCACCTCGGCCGGCACCGGTCCGGCGGACGCTGCCAGCACCGCGGCGCTCGCGCACGGCGAGGCGCCACGCGAGGGCATGCCGTCCATGCCCGCCGCCGGGGGCGGCGTGCTCCCGCCGGCCACTTCACCGAAGGGCTATCCCAGCCCGGAGCACGCGATCCTGACGGCTCCCGCGCAGATCGAGCTGGAGATCGAGGAGCCCCTGTACGACCAGCGACAGGCGCAGGCCGCACTCCCCCAGTTCCGGGGCGTGGACTACGAGCAGACGATCCAGGTCGCGCCGGGGATCACGGCCACGTTCCTGGACGCCGGGCACATCCTGGGGTCCGCCATCATCCGGCTCGAGGTGGAGGCGGGGCCCGGCCACCCGGCCCGCACCCTGGTCTTCTCGGGCGACCTGGGTCCAGTCGGCACGCCCATCCTGCGCGACCCCACGCCGGTGAGCTCGGCGGACTACGTCTTCGTCGAGTCCACCTACGGCGGCCGGGAACACGAACCGCAGGCAGAGGCCGTGCGTCTGCTGGCCGAGGCGGTCCGGATCGTGGCCGACCACGACGGCGTCCTCCTCGTCCCATCCTTCGCCATCGGCCGCACGCAGGAGATCGTGTGGCAGCTCAACCGCCTCGTCGAGGCCGGACGCATCCCCCTGCTGCCCCTCTACCTCGACTCGCCCATGGCCTCCCATGCCAGCGACATCTACCGCCGCCACAGCGAGTACTGGGACGCCGAGACCCGGGACCTGCTCGCCCGTCACGTGGCGCCGCTCGACTACCCGGGGCAGGTGGTCACCAACGACATCAAGGCCTCCGAACGCATCTCGCGCGCGAAGCGCCCGTACATGATCGTCGCCTCCAACGGGATGCTCACCGGGGGGCGCGTGCTGGGGCACCTGCGGGAACTGGTAGGCGACCCCCGGGCCGTTCTCCTCTTCGTCGGCTACCAGGGCGTGGGCACCCTCGGCGCCCACCTCCAGGCCGGCGCGAAGACCGTCCGCATCGACGGCGAGACGCACGTGGTGCGCTGCCAGGTGCGCTCGATCAGCGGCTTCTCCGCGCACGCTGACGAGGCCGGACTCCTCGCCTGGCTGAGCACGTTCGTCGCGGGGAGGCGCCCGGGTGACGCGGGGTTCCCGAGGCGCGTCTTCGTGGTCCATGGCGACCCGGAGGCACAGGAGGCCCTGGCGCCCAAGGTCGCGGCGATGGGGTTCGACACGCTCGTCCCGCACTGGCACCAGCGCGTGGTCCTGGACTGAGCGCGGCCGGACGGCCCCCACGCGCGACGGGACGGCGCGCCCTGCAGGTCGCCACAACAGTTATGCTTGACATAACCTTATCGGTGGCCATAATAGCTGGCAGCTTCTCAATCGTTCTCGCAGGATGATGCAACCACTCGCCCAGCCGGCCCCGCTCACCGAGGCCACCACCGATACCAGCGGCGACCTCGATGTCGCCGTCAGCGAACTGCTCTCCCTGCTGGCGCGTGAGCGCGCCAGCCACCTGCCACGCTGGTGCCGCCAGGACATCAGCATGACCTCGCTGCACGTCCTGATGGCGCTGGAGGCCCACGGCCCCCTCGCCATGAGCCGTCTCGCCGAGATGCTCGAGGTCGCCGTCTCCAACGCGACCGGGATCGTCTCCCGGATGGAGGAGCGGGGTCTCGTCCGCCGCACCCACGACGAGGCCGACCGCCGCGTCGTGTTCGTCACAGTCACCGAGCACGGGCGCCAGGTGCTCGAGGACCGCGAGTTCATGCGGGCCGGCCACCTGCGCCAGGTGCTCGCCGAGATGAGCGCGCCGCGCCGTGCGGCGCTGGTGTCCACCATGCGCGAGTTCCTCGCCACGGCCCAGCGCCTTCGCGAAGAGGGCCGACTCGCCGACGACTGCCCGGCCCCGGCGCCCCCGCACGCCAGCACCGTATCCACCGGCGCCTGACCGGCGCCAGCGTCCCACCCCTTCCAGCCCAGGAGGCCACCCGCCATGGAAGCCCTGCCGGTGATGTCCGGCGCCACCACGCATCCCGCCATCGAGGTCAACCAGCGCGCCCGGTTCGAGATCCTGTTCGCCGTGCTGCTCGGTCTCTTCCTCAGCGCGCTTGACCAGACCATCGTGGGCCCGGTCCTGCCCACCATCGTCACCGACCTGCGCGGCGCCGACCTCTACACGTGGGTCGTGACCGCCTACCTGCTCACGAGCACCGTGACGATCCCGGTCTACGGCAAGCTCTCCGACCTGTACGGGCGGCGGCCCATGCTGATGGCGGGCATCGTGCTCTTCCTGGCGGGCTCGGCCCTGTCGGGCCTGAGCCAGTCCATGTGGCAGCTCATTGCCTTCCGCGCCCTCCAGGGCCTGGGCGCCGGCGCGCTGTTCCCCATCTCGCTGGCCGTGATCGGTGACCTCTTCACCCCGGCCGAGCGCGGCAAGTACCAGGGGCTCTTCGGCGCGGTCTTCGGGATCGCCTTCCTGGTCGGGCCCTTCCTCGGCGGCTTCCTTACCGACAACGTCAGCTGGCACTGGGTCTTCTACGTCAACGTGCCGATCGGGCTCGTCTCCCTCTACCTGATCTGGCGTCTGCTCCCCACCGTCAAGCGGGAGGGCAGGCGCTTCAACCTGGACGTGCCCGGCGTGGTGACCCTGACGCTCGCGATCGTCCCGGTGCTGATCGCGCTCACCCTGGCAGAGAACGGCGACTGGACGGCGCCCGGCGTGGTGGGCGGCTTCGTCATGGGCCTCGTCTTCCTGGTCGCATTCGTGTTGGCGGAGCGCCGCGCAGAGGATCCGATCATCCCGCTCGGCCTCTTCCGCAACCGGACGTTCACGGTTTCGGCGATCGCGACGTTCCTCGCGACCTTCGGGTTCGCCACCGCCATCATCTTCCTGCCGCTCTGGTTCCAGGTCGTGCAGAACGCCAGCTCCACGGCATCCGGGTACGACCTGTTCCCGTTCCTCTTCGGGCTCATCGCCAGCTCGGTCATCTCCGGCCAGCTGGTGAGCCGCACCGGCCACTACAAGTGGCTGCTGGTCGTGTCGATGGCGATCCTCGCGGTCGGTCTCGCACTGTTCGTCAACCTGCGGGCGGACACGCCCGATACCTCGCTCTGGCTGTGGATGGCCGTGGCGGGGATCGGCGTGGGCCCGATGATGGCGATCTTCACCCTGATCGTGCAGAACGCGGTCCCGTTCAGCCTGCTCGGCACGGCCACGAGCGACCTGACCCTCATGCGCCAGATCGGCACCTCCGTCGGGCTCACCGTCGCCTTCACGCTCTTCGAGAACAACCTGACCTGGGACCTGCTGCGCAGGCAGATCATCGCGGCCGGCGCACCGGCGGCCTACGTCCCGGTCAGCACCCCGGCGGGCTTCAACATCGGCCAGGACCTCACCTCGGTGGGCACCAGCAGCGCGACGCAGTTCCTGACGCAGATTCCGGCGCAGCTGCAGCCGATCTTCCTGGACGGCTTCCACCAGGCGTTCTCGATCGCGCTCGGCAACTCCATGTGGCTCGGCGTCGCCGCCGCCATCATCGCCTGCGGCGCATCCCTCCTGCTCCACGAGCTGCCCCTGCGCGCCACGCACCCTGCCGAGGAGGGAGCGGGGTCGCTGGTCCCGGTGCCCGCCGAGGCGGCGGACTGATCGGTCAGCGCCAGAGCATCCGCCAGAGACCCGCCCTCGCGAGCGCCCGCCCGACGATCCGGTTCTTGGCCCGGCGGGCGATCCGGTGAGGATTGCCGGACGCCAGCGTCGACACGTCGTTGGCGAGGCGGGCCGCGCGGTACAGCGTGGAGACGAGGCCGCGGCGCCTCACGCCAGCGCCTCCTCCAGGAAGGCGGCGGCATCCCGGACCAGGTCCGCCCGCTCCGACTCCTCTGCCTCGATGAGCGCGAGGAGCCGGCGGGCTTGTGTCGGGTGCTCCAGTCCGATCGCCAGGCCGACGCTCAGCCAGTAGTCGGCCGTCTCGAGTGCGTGGGGCCGTACCTCGTCCGGGAGCTCCTCCAGGACCTCGACCATTGCCCCCGCGAGGGCCCGGCCGTATCGGCTCCATCCATCGTCACCGCTCGCCACGAGGCACCTCCCCGCCGCGGCCGGCCGTCGGCATCGCCACCCGCGGCGACCTGCCGGGAAG
>JAKAHX010000108.1 GCA_021814735.1 Chloroflexota bacterium
GCCGCCCCCCAGCGCGAGCCTGGTCGGCTGCTCGATCTCCCCCGCCGAGGCGGCCACGAACGCCTCGCGGACCGCCTGGATCGCGGCCGGCATCGGCACGAGCCGGCGCAGCCGCCTGCCGGAGATCCAGGGGATCGCGCCGTGGTGCCCGACCATCAGTCCGGGGCAGCCTCCGGGCCGGGAGCCGTGGACCCGGCCGCTTCCGGGCTCCCGGGTTCCGAGACGCGCACCGATCCCGACCGAGCCCCCGCGCTCGACCCCGTTCCCGCCCCCCAGATGTCGCCGACGGTGAACCCGGCCGGGAAGGGGTCCTCGGGGTCGAGCACGTAGGTGGCGAGGCCGGTGATCCAGGCCGTGCCGCCGATGGTGGGCACCACGGCCGGTCGGCCCCCGACGGTCGTCTCGCGGATCAGGCGGCCCGTGAAGACCGTCCCGAGGATCCCCTCGTGGCGGAACTCCTGGCCCAGCGGCAGGAGGCCGCGGGCGTGGAGCGTGGCCATCTTGGCGCAGGTGCCGGTCCCGCAGGGGGAGCGGTCGAGCGCGCCGGTCCAGGTGTCGGGGCGGTCCCAGTCGAGCTCGCCGGTCGAGACGATCACCGCGTTGCGCAGGTCGGCCTGCGGGCCGCTCGGCGGGCCGGAGAGCTGGGCGATGGTGGGCCCCAGGATGGCCGGGTTCTCGGGGTGCCTGACGGGGAGCTGCTCGCGGGTGGCCGCCTTGATCATCTCGCCGATCCGCACGAGGTCGCGCCCCTCGTCGGGCGTGAGCCGCAGGCCGAGCGCCGCGCCGTCGGCGATGACGTAGATCATCCCGCCGTACGCCAGGTCCACCCGGAGCGTGCCCAGCGAGGGCACCTCGATCGGCGCGTCGAGCGCGAAGACGAACGAGGGCACGTTCTCGAACGTGACGCGCCGTACCTTGCCGTCCCGCACCTCCGCCCGGATCGCGACCAGGCCGGCCGGTGCTTCGAGGAGGAACTCGGTCACCGGCTCCCGGACCGGCAGCAGGCCCATCTCGAGCAGTACGGTCGCGACGCAGATCGTGTTGGTGCCGGACATGGGCGGGTACTCGACCTGCTCCATGATGATGTAGCCGGCCGCGGCGCGCGGGTCGGTGGGCGGCAGCAGCAGGTTGCAGTTCGCGGCGGGATAGCCCCGCGGCTCCCGCAGCATCCGCAGCCGCAGCTCGTCGTGGCGCTCGCGGAAGGCCTGCATCTTCTCGAACATCGTCGCGCCGGGCACGTCCAGGACGCCCCCGATGATGACCCGGCCGGGCTCGCCCGCGGCGTGCGCGTCGACGGCGACGATCGCGTTGGAGATGCGCACGGCACGACCTCCCTTCGACGCAGCTCGGCATCGGCCCGTTCATCTCGGCAGCCCCGGCCGCGCGATCAGGCAGCATCGTATCGCGGTGCCGGGCGGTGCCCGGCCAGAGCCTGGCACCCGGGACCAGCCCGGCCGGCGGTCAGCGGCGGCGGAAGCGCCCGGGGCGCCGCTCGTCCGCCAGCGCCATCGCGGTTCGCGCCGGGGTGGAGAGCAGGCCTTCGATCTCCCTGCTGTACCGGCGGCCGATGGGCGTCCGAGCGAACCACTCGAGGAAGTCCGGGTCGTGGCGGGCGATCTGGGGCAGCGACCACCCGGCATAGCGGCCGAAGTCGAGGACGCTGCCCGACGGGGCGCCGGAAGGTGTCGCGGGTTGCGCCTGCCACGACTCGGCCGGGTGCTGGGGCCCCGCGGCGGCACGCGCCTCGGGACGGCGCGTGCGGTCGTACTCCGCGCGGGCCCGGGGGTCGCGCAGCACGGTCCACGCGTTGTTCAGCTCGGTCATCCGCTCGTCCGATCCGCCCGCGACATCGGGATGGTACTTGCGGGCGAGCGTCCGATAGGCGGCCTGGATCACGTCCGGCTCGGCCTGCGGATCCACCTGCAGCACGGCGTAGTAATCGGAGATCCCGAACATCACCGGGAGCCTACCGGGTGACGGACCCAGGGCAAGGGCCCAGAAGGTACCAGTCGGTACCAGCGGGCTGGCGGGTCGTGTCTCAGCGCCCTGCCTTGAACGGATAGACGACCCACGCGTCGGTCTCGACGACGCAGTGGTCGGGCACCGACGGGACGCGGGAGTGGGTGGGCTTGTAGTGCAGGACCGCGGTCGTCGGGTGCCCGCCCGCGAGCCGAACACGGTCGATGACGGCCTGGATGGTGGTGCCGGTGTCCCAGACCTCGTCGACGATCAGCACGCGCCGGCCGCGCAGCAGCGGGTCCGAGGGGAACTGCAGGAAGGTCGGGCGATCGGCGGGCTGGCCTGCGTCGTCGTAGAACGCGACGGCAGCCACCACGATGTTGCGCAGGCCGAGGCGGTAGGCGAGCATGCCGGCAGGCACCAGCGCGCCGCGCGTGATCGCGAGCAAGACGTCGTACTCGCCGCCTGTCTGCTCGGCCAGCTGCTCCACGAGCCGGTCCAGCTCGGCCCACGAAACGACGAGTTTCTCCGGCGGAGCCATGCACCCCGAGCATACACGGCCGAGGACCGTCGTCGTCGGCCAGAGCAGGCCGCACGCGCCCGAGCCCGCGGACCGCGCATGGGCACGCCGCCCCGGCCGAGGCCGCGGCTGGTCGGGTGCCACTATCCCGGGACGCGGAACAGGTAGAGAGCCCAGCCGAGCGTGTCGCGGCCCCAGGTAAGGTACTCGTGGCGGCCGCGTGCCACGCGTTCCAGCAGCTCCGGCACGTCCGGGTCGTCGGGATGTGCCGCCGCGTGGCGGGCCGCCGCGCGCCACTGGAGCGTCTCGTATCGATCCCACTCCTCGTCGGTGCTGACGAACGCAAGGAGCGGCACCAGGCCTCGTGCCTCGCCCGCCGAGACGTTGCCGGCATGGGTGCCACAGAGATCCCGGCTCATCCCGGACCAGGCGAGATAGGCCGCCTCGGGCTCGTGGCGCCAGAACGGCTCGCCCACCAGGACCAGCCCTCCCGGGCGCACGGCGGCGGCGAGCGCGTCGAGCGTGCCGCCCAGGCCGCCGAAGATGAAGCTGGCCCCGAGGCAGGACGCGAGGTCGAACGACGCCGGGTCCGCATGGTAGGCAGCGCCGTCCTGTTCCAGGACCTGGATCGCCGCCCGCGGGACCCGGGCGCGCGCGGCCGCCCGGAACTGCGCCACGACATACGGCGAGGCGTCCACGGCAACGGCCTGGACACCGGTGCCCTGCGCGCCGCCGTACCGCTCCGCCACCCGGCACAGAAACTCGCCCTTGCCGGCTCCCAGATCGAGGATGCGGGGCCGCGGCGGCAGATCCAGCAGCGCGACCAGTTCGTCCAGCCTCGCGACGCTGGTCGGGTTGCAGACGACGTGGTCCCGGTGGGTCACGTCATAGAACTTCCAGGTGTCCACCGGAGCCTCCTCTGGCGTGCTCCCACGCGGGGCGGTCAGCAGCCCCACCCTGCGTGGCGCGCCCCCGCGTTCCCGGCCGAAACGCCGGTCCTCCGCCCGGATCGGGTCCGTCCTCCCGCTGGTCGATCGACCGCGGGGTGCCCACCTGCCAGGGCCGGGGGTCCTCCTCCTGCACGCCCCTGGGCCACTCGTCGAAGGATGCCGCGCGGAACAGCAGGGTCAGGTCGACCGGGCCGATGGCGTTGATGAGCAGGACGGGGATCGCGATGAGCGCGACGAGCGGGAGCGCGCTCACGAGGATCGAGACGACGTCGTTCACGGAGCCTGCCCTGCGGCCGGATGCCCGACCGGCCGCTCTGGCGACGGGATGATCGCTCAACCACAGGCTACGCTCGTCAGGCCGCGTTGCACAGGTGGACGTCCACGCACGTGGGCACCGCTGCCCCCTCGACGGAGGGGCCGCCAGCGCATAGCCTTCTCCGCGTGGTGACTGGACCGGACCGGTGTGCAGCGGGAGCATCTCCCCGGGCGGCGGCGCGCGGGCGCGGCCGTCAACGGTAGCTACCTGGGATCGTGGAGGCACGGCATGCGTCGCATCGTCGTCTCGCTGGCGGTCGGCCTGGTGGCCGGAAGTCTGGCCCTCCCCGTGACGGCGCGGGCCGCCTCCCCTTCGGGGACCGTGGCGCCACCTCCCAGCCATCGCGACGACACGGCCTCCCTCCAGCGGGCCCTTCAGGCATGCGTGCCGGGCGGCACGCGTTGCGTGGTCCACCTGCGGGCCGGGACGTACCTGACCAGGCAGCTCTTCGCCAACGGCTTCCACGGCACCATCGTCGGCGCGGGCCTGGGCGCCACCGTGGTCCAGGCGCTGGCCGGGTACCGGGTCCCTTCGGTCGACCCGTACGCGCATGCCCCGAGCACCCGGAACCCCTACCCCGTGATGCTGGCCTTCGGGACGGGCAGCTCGGTCGGCATGTCTGGCCTGACGCTCCGTGTCCGGGGGACCCAGCCGATTCCCGGCGGATGGCGCGCGGTCCCCGGGGCCCCGAAGGTCACGTGGCTGGACGCCGCGGTCTACGTGCAGGGCAGTGGGACGTTCGACGACGTGGCGATCGTGGGCGCGCCCGGGGCCGACATTCCCGGCGGCGAGGGGGCGGTCGGCGTCAACCTGGACAAGGCCGTGCTGCTGCGGTCGAACGCGGCGACCAGTGTCTTCTCCCTGACACGCAGCCGGATCATCGACACCGGCAACGGCTTCGAGCTCGACGGCTTCGCCGGCCGCGCCACCATCGGCGGGTCCCCCACGGCGGGCAACAGCTTCACGCGATCGCCCGGCGGGTACTTCCACGACCTCAGCGGCGCCACGGTGGACGAATCCTGGAACCGCATCGCGCTCGGGGCGGCCGCGACCAACTGGCAGGGGATCCTGGTGACGAGCGATCGCTCGGCCACACCCGGCCACGTGACCATTGCACACAATCGCATCGCAGAGGATGCCTACGACCTCAACGGGGTCGCGGTCACCTACACCGGCCCCGGGGTCCAGCCACCCCTCGACGTGACCGTCTCGGACAACCTGATGTCGATCGATCCCGGTCTCGCCGGCTGGGCAGACGGGATTCTCGCCGTGAACACCAACGGCCTCGTGATCTCGGGCAACACCATCGCCCTCCACGGCGTCGTCTCCGCCGACGGCATCGACCTCCAGGGCGCGAGCGGCACCGTGGTCGTGCACAACGCGATCAGCGGGATCGCGGGCGGGCCCTCCCCGACGGGCGGGGCCCAGGGCGCCATCAGCGGCTGGGGGATCGGCGTGTACCCGCCACCCGGCCAGTCCTCGCTTGTCCCGACCGGGACGGTCATCGCCGACAACACGATCACGGGGGTCTCGGGCGCGGCCGGGTCGGGCATCCATGACGTCGGCTCCCAGGGCACCGTGATCGCCGGCAACACCGTCGCGCAGGTCGCCGGCGGCGACGGCATCGACGTCGAGCGGACCACCGGGACGACCGTCAGCGGGAACTCGGTGTCGGGATCCGGCGGCGCCGCCGTGGCGCTGTGGAGCAACCTGGTGGGCGGTGCCACCTCGAACGCGACGCTCGTCTCGAACGACGTGGCCGCGTTCACGCCAGCGGCAATCCCTCTCCTGACCACGACAGCCGCCCAGGTCTACGTCGATTCCGCGAGCAGCCGCGTGACCGTGGTCTGTGGGTCGGCCGCCGACACCGTCCTCGATCTCGGTACCGCTGACACGCTCACGAACTGCCAGGTCGTCGGCCCGGCACTCGCCGCCGGGAGCGTGACCCCGGTCGGCTACGACATCTCGTGGCCGCAGTGCGGGCAGGCGTATCCCACCAGCGCAGCGTTCAAGATCGTGGGAGTCAACGGCGGTCTCGCGTTCGCGCCCAACCCCTGCCTCGGGAGCGAGCTCGCCTGGGCCGGCGTCACGGGTGTCCAGCTCTACGCCAACACCGGCAACCCAGGCCCGCAGCTCTCCAGCCACTGGCCCACCGGGCAGACCACCCCGCAGCCCTGCGATGCCGCGAACCCCGACAGTGCGGCGTGTGCCTACGACTACGGCTACAACGCCGCGGCCGACTCGTTCCAGGCCGCGGTGACTGCCTACGCGTCGCAGGGCCTGCCGACGTCGACGGCCGCCGCCGCGACCTGGTGGCTGGACGTCGAGACCGCCAACAGCTGGCGCAGCGACGTGTCGCTCAACGTGGCCAACCTCCAGGGCGCCGTCGACTACCTGACCAG
>JAKAHX010000109.1 GCA_021814735.1 Chloroflexota bacterium
CCGCTCGTGGCCCTCATCGTGGGGACCTCGGTCCTGGGCGGAGAGGTGGAGGACGGGACCATCGTCTACCTGCTGGTCCGGCCGGTCCCCCGCCGCGAGATCGTCCTGGCCAAGCTCGCCGTGGGCGCGGCGGTCACGGCGCTCGTGATCGGCGCCTCTGCCGTCGCGGCCATCCTGGTCTCGCTCCCCGGAGCAGCGGGGCCGGCCACCGCGGCGGCCGCCCTGGCCGCGGTGGCCTGGGGCGCCCTCATCTACTCGGCGATCGCGATCGCGCTCAGCCTGCTGACCAGTCACGCCCTCATCGTCGGCCTGGCCTACGTCTACATCTGGGAGGGCGTGGTGGCCGGCCTCTTCACCGGCACCCGGCTGGTCAGCGTGCACCAGTACGTGCTCGGCGTGGCCGCGGCGCTCGACCCGATGCAGCCGTCGCTGCTGCCGTGGCACCTGGACCTGGCGACGTCGCTGGCGCTCGGAGCGGTGGTGGCCACGGGCGCCACGGTCCTGGCGATCGCCCGGCTCGCGCGCTTCGAGGCGGCGGAGCGCCCCTGAGCACCGGATCGCGCGGCCCGGGGCGCCCGGCGCGGACGGCCCAGGAGGCTCCCTGGGCTGCGGCCGGCGCCCGTCGCCAGCCGCCTGGCGCACGGACAGGTCGCCGCGTGCCGACGCGGTCGTCCGGTAGCCGCCGGCCGGTAGGATGAGAGGGAACACGCTCCGAGGTACGGCCCTGTCCCCCACCGACGCCGGCACGTCCCCCCGCTCCCGCCGCGCAGCCACCGTCGCGCTCGAGCACGTCAGCAAGCGCTTCGGCGATCACGTCGAGGACCAGCCGGCCGTCGACGACCTGGACCTCTTCATCCCGGCGGGTGCCACCTGCGTGCTCGTGGGCCCGTCCGGGTGCGGCAAGACCACCACGCTGCGCATGGTGAACCGCCTGATCGAGCCGTCGGGCGGCCGGATCCTGATCGACGGGGAGCCGATCGCAGGACGGGATCCCACCGAGCTGCGGCGCGGCATCGGCTACGTGATCCAGCAGGTCGGCCTCTTCCCGCACCAGACGATCGCGGAGAACGTGGAGGTCGTGCCGCGACTGCTGGGCTGGCCAGCCGCCAGGCGCCGCGAGCGCGTCGAGGAACTCCTGCGCCTGGTCGGGCTCGACCCCGCCCGCCACCTGCGACGGTATCCGGCGGAGCTGTCGGGGGGCGAGCGCCAGCGGGTGGGCGTGGCACGTGCGCTCGCCGCCGATCCCCCGCTGCTGCTGATGGACGAGCCGTTCGGGGCGGTCGATCCCATCGTGCGGGCTCGCCTCCAGGAGGAGCTGCTCCGGCTGCAGCGCGAGCTGGGCAAGACGATCCTCTTCGTGACCCACGACATCGACGAGGCGATCCTG
Source organism: Chloroflexota bacterium (assembly GCA_021814735.1). GTDB lineage: Bacteria > Chloroflexota > Limnocylindria > Limnocylindrales > CSP1-4 > JAJYNJ01. Next base: position 1,388 of record JAKAHX010000109.1, read on the forward strand.
ATGGGCGACCTGGTCGCGGTCATGCGCCAGGGCGGGACGCTGGCGCAGTTCGCGCCGCCGGCGGAACTGCTGGCGCACCCGGCCTCCGACTTCGTGGCCCGCTTCGTGGGGGCGGACCGGGCGCTCAAGCGGCTGACGCTGCGCCGCGTGGGGGAGCTTGCCCCCGCCCCCGTCACCATCGCCGTCGCGGGGGAACCCCTCGGGGCTGCGCGTGCCCGCGGCGGACCTGGAGCGCCCGGCCACCTGCTGCTGGTGGACCACGAGGGCCGTGCGCTCGGCTGGGTCGACGCCCGGGGACTCCCCGACGACCGGCCAGCCGACCCGACGACCGCCCGCCCCCCGGCGCCCCTGCTGGAGGCGGAGACCACGCTGCGCGACGCGCTGTCCATCCTGCTCGATGCCGCGGGCAGCCCCGGCATCGTGGTCGACGACACCGGGCGACCGACGGGCCTCCTCACCGTGGAGGCGATCACGGCCGCGCTGCAGGACGGAAACGGACCTGGCGGGACCGGCGAGGACGCACCACCGCCCGCCGGGTCGCGGCCGACAGGCGGCTGAGCCCACGATGCCCGGCGAACCACTGATCCGCTGGTCCTGGGTGGCCGACCACCCCGCCGAGATCGGGGGCGCGCTGGGCCAGCACCTGCTGCTCACCGTGCTCGCGGTGCTGGGAGGCCTGGCGATCTCGCTCCCGCTCGCGGTGGTGGCACACCGGTATCGCCGCACGGAGGCGCCGATCACCTGGGTCGCCGGCGTGATCTACACGATCCCGAGCCTCGCGCTCTTCGTGCTGCTGATCCCGGTCACCGGGCTCTCCATCCTGACCTCGGAGATCGGGCTGGTCGGCTACACGCTCCTCATCCTGGTTCGCAACACGCTGGCCGGCCTGGACGGCGTCCCGCCGGACGTGCTCGAGGCCGCGGACGCGATGGGCCTCACCCGCTTCCAGCGTCTCGTCCGGGTGGAGCTGCCCATCGCCGTCCCCGTCATCGTGGCCGGCATCCGCATCGCGACGGTCACCACCGTCGGACTGGTCACGGTCACCGCGCTCATCGGGCAGGGAGGGCTCGGCCAGCTGATGCTGACCGGGTTCATCAACCTCTTCCCGACGGAGATCTACGTCGGCGCGCTGCTCTCGGTCGTGCTCGCGGTCGCCGCCGACGCCGGGCTGCTGCTCCTGCAGCGCGCGTTGACGCCGTGGGCCCGCGTCCACGGGGCAGGAGCCTGAGCCGTGGATCTGCTGGCCCAGGTCCTGGCCTGGTTCGCGAATCCCGGGCACTGGCAAGGGGCGGACGGCATCCCCACCAGGATGCTGGAACACGTGGAGGCCTCGGGGCTGTCCGTGGCGGTCGCGGCGGCGCTCGCCCTCCCGCTGGGCCTGGCCGTGGGCCACACCGGCCGCGGCGCGTTCCTGGTCGGCAGCATCGCCAACCTCGGCCGCGCGCTTCCGTCCTTCGCGCTCCTCCTCATGCTGATCCCGATCGCGGTGAACCTGCGGCTGGACTTCAGCACCTGGCCCATCCTCGGGGCGATGGTGCTGCTGGCCATCCCGCCCATGTTGACCAACGCCTACGCCGGCATGCGGGCGGTCGACCGCGACCTCGTCGAGGCGGCGCGCGGGATGGGGATGAGCGGCCTGCAGGTGCTCGTTCGCCTGGAACTGCCGCTCGCCGTCCCCGTGCTCATGACGGGCATCCGCCTGGCGGCGGTGCAGGTCGTGGCCACGTACACCCTGGGCGCGGTGGCAGGGGGCGGCGGCCTGGGACGCTACATCTACGACGGTTTCGCCACCCAGGACACCGCGCGCATGGTCGCCGGCGCGACCCTCGTGGCACTGCTCGCGATCGCGACCGACGTCGCGCTCGGCGGGCTGGCTCGCCTGGCGGCGCCGCGCGGCCTGACCGTGGGTCGGCCCCGTGCCCTGCCGGCCGGCGAGCCCGGCACCGTCTGAAGCGGCGCTGCCCCGCCGTACAATCGCCGCGGGCCCGGCGCTCCAGCCGGGCACGACATGTCCACGAGGGGGGTGTCTCATGCGGCTGCACCGCATGCTGGCCCTGGGCGCATCCGCGCTGGTGCTGGCGAGTGCCTGTGGAACGGGCGGAGGGACGGGCGCGGCGCCCAGCGGCGCGGCCGGCAGCCCGGCGGCCAGCCAGCCCGCGGTCAGCACGGTGCCCGCGCCCGTGGCTACCGCCAGCGCGACGCCGCCCTCGGCCAGCCCGTCGGCCTCCGCGGCCGCCGACACGATCGCCAGCCGGCTCGTCCTGGGCGGTCCGCCGGAGTGCCCCCAGCGGCCCTTCTGCCTGATCGGCCTCCAGAAGGTCTACGGCCTCACCTTCAAGTCGTTCCTGCCGCTCGACGCCGGCGGTCCCCTGACCGTGGCCGCGCTGCAGACCGGCCGGATCGGGGTGGGGCTGCTGTTCACCTCGGACCCGAGTATCCAGGTGGACGGCTTCGTGCTGCTCAACGACGATCGGCACCTGCAGGCCTCGGACAACATCGCACCGGTCATCCGCACCGCGGTCCTGAAGGCGCATCCCGACATCGCGACGCTGCTGGACGCGATCTCGGCCAAGCTCACCCAGGCCCAGCTCACGTCGCTGAACAAGCAGGTGACCGTGGACAAGACGGATCCTGCCGACGTCGCCCGCGCCTGGCTGCAGCAGCAGGGGTTCGTGCCCTCGGGCGCCACGAACCAGGGCACCGTGGTGGTGGGCTCGACCAACTTCTCCGAGCAGCTCGTGCTCGCGGAGCTCTACGCGCAGCAGCTCGAGGCGAACGGCTACACCGTCAGCCGGAAGTTCAACCTGGGCAGCCGCGAGGTCGTCCAGCCGGCCATCCAGTCGGGCCAGATCGACCTCTACCCGGAGTACCTCGCCTCGCTCACGGAGTACCTCGACAAGGGCGCGGGGCTCGCCACCGGGGATCCCGCCCGGACCGCCAAGGTGCTGGCCGGGCTCCTGGCACCCAAGGGCGAGTCGGTGCTCGCCTACGCTCCGGCCACCGACGAGAACGGCTTCGCGGTGACGAGGCAGACCGCGCAGCGCTACCACCTGGTCAACATCAGCGACCTTGCACGGCCCGCGCCGTAGCGGGCGCCCTGGACGGGGATGGGCACGCCGACCCCGGCGCGCCGTGGCGCCGGCGGACCGGCACCGCGCAGCGGGTTGGGGCGCATCGTGAGACGCTAGGGACGTCACGCGCGAGATCCCGGCGATCGGTCACCGTCGGCAGCCGCCGGACGGGTGCCGCGATGGCGGACCCGGGCCGGGGAACGCGCTCCAGCGCCGTCCCGGAGGAGAGCATGTCCGACGCCGCCCCGAGCGACCCCATCGAGCCGTCCGTCCGCCGCTTTCTCGAAGCCCCCGGTCGCTTCGCCGTGGTCGCCACACTCGACCCGGACGGCTCCGTCCACCAGGCCGTGGCCTGGTACCTGCTGCGCGGCGGCACGCTCGTGCTGAACTCGCGCGAGGGCCGCCAGTGGCCACGGAACCTGCGGCGCGATCCGCGCGTGAGCGTGGCGGTCGAGGACGGCTATCGATGGGTCACGCTGCGGGGCACGGTCGAGGTGGTCGACGACCAGGCCCGCGCGCAGGCCGACATCGCCGAGATGGCCCGGCGGTACCACGCCGACGACCCGGCGCAGGCGGAGGCACAGGTCCGCGAGTTCCGCCAGCAGCAGCGGGTCACCTTCGAACTGACACCGGCCCGCGTGGCCGCATCCCTGGAGGGTTGAACGGCATGGCAGCACCCAGCATCGGCTACGCGGCGATGCTCGAGCAGTTCGCGCCCCGCGACCTGGTCGACTGGTCGGTGGCCGCGGAGGCCGCCGGGTTCAGCGGCATCATGGCCGCCGATCACATGCAGCCGTGGATCCCCCGCCAGGGAAACGCGGCGTTCGTCTGGTCGTACATGACCGCGGCGGCGGAGCACACCGTGGGCGACATCGGGCCCGGCGTGGCCTGCCCGTCGTTCCGGATGCACCCGGCGGTGGTGGCCCAGGCCGCGGCGACCATGGCGGCCATGTACCCGGGGAGGTTCTGGCTGGGCCTGGGCTCCGGGGAGGCCCTGAACGAGCACGTGGTGGCGACCTACTGGCCGGAGATCCCGGAACGGATCGCCCGCATGTTCGAGGCGATCGAGATCATCCAGAAGCTCTTCACCGGCAAGGACGTCAAGCACCGCGGCGAGTACTACCGGATGGAAACGGTCCGCCTCTGGACCATGCCGGCGACACCGCCCCCCATCTACGTCGCGACGGCGGGACCGGTCACCGCGGAGAAGACCGGGCGCCTCTGCGACGGCATCATCACCGTGGGCGCCGCCGACGAGAAGATCGACGCGGTCTTCGCGCGCTTCGACAAGGGAGCCCGGGAGGCCGGCAAGGACCCGGCCGGGATGCCCCGGATCCTGCAGCTCCACCTCTCCTGGGCACCCACCCAGCCGGAGGCCGAGCGCAACGCCATGGAGGAGTGGCCCAACGGCGGCATGAAGTTCGCCAAGCAGGACATCCGCAGCCCGCAGGTCTTCGAGGCGATCGCGGGCCTCGTGCGGATCGACGACTTCCAGGGCCGCATGCTGATTTCCGACGACCTGGAGGCCCACCGCCGCGAGATCCAGCGCTACCTGGACATGGGCTTCACGAAGATCTACCTGCACAACGTGGGCCGCAACCAGCGCGAGTGGATCGAGGCCTTCGGCCGCGAGGTGCTGCCGAAGCTGACGGCATGAGGGAGTCGCCCCGGGATCCCGCC
>JAKAHX010000110.1 GCA_021814735.1 Chloroflexota bacterium
ACGCCGGCAATCCGCAGGGGCGCGATCCGGGCGAGGTCGAGCCGCGCGGGGCCATGCTGGTGTCGGTGGATCGCGCAGGGCACCCCCGGGTCGAGCTGCGCGAGCTGGACCAGATCCGCTGGGCGACATGGACCGTCGACGTGGCCGGGATCGCCGACCTGGACGGGCTGTTGGCGCGTCTGGCGGGCGACCTCGAGGACAGGCTCCGGGCCGCCGGGAGGCCGCTGATCGCCCGGGTCGAACTGACCGGGTTCGGGCGCCTGCATGCCGAGCTGCGGCAACCCGACGCGCTCCGCGACCTCCGCGAGCACCTCGTCGAACGGTTCGCGTCGCGCGATCCCTTCGCCTGGCTCGCCGAGCTGCGCGACGCCACGCGGCCCGAGGCGGCACGGGCGATCACCCGGGCAGGCGACTTCCTGGGCGAGCTCGAGACGGTCGTGCGGCTGGCCGGCGCGAGACTGGGCCTCCAGGCGCCGACGGCGGATCCCGCAGCGGCGCCTCGGGCCGACGCGGTGCTGGACGCGATGCAGCCAGCGGCGGGCCCCACGACCGACCCGGCGGTGGACGCGATGGAGCCGGGGGTCCCCAGGACCGACCCGGCAAGCCGGGAGACCGACCCAGGGCTCGGCGAGGTCCCCGCGTTCGACCCCGACGCCATCCTGGACGAGTTCTTCGGCAGCCCGGCGGTGCGGGCGGCGCTCCGTTCCGCGTCGAGCAGCACCGGTGGGTTCCGCCGACCCGACGCCGCCGCGAGGGCCGACCTGCTGCGCCGCGCGCACGGGCGGATCGTCGACGAGCTGGCGGGACGTGAGCAGGTGGGGCGGGAGTAGGCGGTGCGGATCGAGCGGGTCGGGATCGACGGCTTCGGGCGCGCCGCCGGGATCGAGCTGGACCTCTCGCCCGGCGTGACCCTGGTGCGCGGCCTGAACGGGACCGGCAAGTCCACCCTGAACGCCTTCGTCCGGGCCATGCTCTTCGGGCTCCCATCCGGCGCCTATCCGGCCGTGCTGGGCGGGCGCCGCGGCGGGCACCTGCAGGTCGTGATGGCGGACGGCCGGCGGGTCCGGCTCGAGCGGCACGGTGAGCGCGGCGGGCGCGGGGAGCTGCGCCTGCTCGATGAGCGGGGCATGGCCCTGCCGGGCGAGCCGCACGAGCTGCTCGCGACCCTGCTTGGCGGGGCGGACCGCGACCTGTTCGAGGCGATCTTCGCGTTCGGGATCGACGAGCTCGCGGACGCGTCCCGGCTCGAGGGCGGCGAGGTCAGCGCCCGCATCTACGGGGCCAGCCTCGGCGCGTCGCGGTCGATCCTGGAGATCGAGCACGCCCTGCGCGCCGAGGCGGATGGACTCTTCCGGCCCCGCGGACAGCGCCAGGCCATCAACGCGACGCTCGCGGAGCTGGCCGCCCTCGAGTCCGAGCTCGCGGTGCGGGACGTGCCCCGCGAGTACGCGACACAGCAGGCGCGTGCGGCGTCGCTGCGGGCGGAGCTGGACGCGCTCGACCGGGAGCTGGCCGATCGCGAGCGCCAGCGGGCGGCCGCCGACCGGCTCGTGCGCGCCTGGCCGGCGTGGCGCGACCTGGAGACGGCCGATGCCGACCTGGCCGCCCTGGGTCCAGCCCCGGACGTGGCCGTGCTGCTGCCCGAGGAGGCGCGCCTGTCCGGCGCGATGACGGCTGCGGAAGCACGGCTGCAGGAGACGCTGGCGGAGGTCGAGCGACGCCGGACCGTGGTCGCCTCTCTGCCCGAACCGCGCCGCGACCTGCTGGACGCCGCACCGGCCATCGCGCCCCTCGTCGCGTCGGCGGCCGCGCGCGAGGTGGAGGACCGTGCCCTGGCGGCCGACGAACGGCGGCTCGACGGGTTGGCGCGCGACGTCTCGACGGCGCTGGCAGACCTGGGTCCCGGCTGGGACGAGGGACGGCTGCGGGCCGCCGGCTCGTTCATCGCCGAACGGGACCGACTGCTCGCCCGCGCGCGGGACCTGCTGGAGTCGCCGGTGCGCGCCGCCGCCGAGTCCAGGACCTCCGCCGTGAACGCGGCGCGCGAGGCGGCAGTCGCGGAGGCGGCGGCGCGCGAGGCGGAGGCCGCCCTCGCCGCGCTGCCGCGGGACGATCACTGGAGCGCGGACGCGCTCCGGGACGCCCTGGACGCGGCGGACCGTGCGCTGGCAGCCTGGACCACCGCGCGGGCGGAACGCGAGACGGCGCTCGCCCAGGCAGCGGTGGCGGCGGCGGAGGCGGCGGCGCGGCGAGGGCGCTCGCGGGCGCTGGCCGTGGGGCTGGCGACGGGCAGCCTGGTGGCGGCGATCATCGCCGCGGTCGCGATGGCCGCGGTCGCGGGCCCCATGGCCGCGGTCCTCGTCGGCGTGGTGCTGCTGGTCGCCGGCGGCGCCGCGGCCCGTGCCACCTGGTCGGGCACGGCCCTCCTGCCGCGCGGCGATGCCGACGAGGCGGCCGACGCCGCAGCCCCGAACGACGCCGGCGTGGGGGGGCCGCGGGCTGCGGACGAGCGGACGGATCCGGAGGCGAGCGCCGAGCGTGTCCGCGGGGCACGGGTCGCGCTGGATGCGGCGCTCGCCGCGCTGGGCTTGCCGCCGGACACCGTCACTGTCCCGCCCGAGCTGCGCGAACGGGCCGGTGAGCTGGCCCGGCAGGAACGCGACCGCGCGGCGCTCGAGCGGCAGCACGATGCCGCCCTCGTGCAGGCGGCTCTCCGGCGCCGCGCACACGAGGACGCCGCGGCACGCCTGGCCGATGCCGAGGCAGCGGTGACGGCGGCTCGTGCGGAATGGGAACGCGTGCTCGCCGCGGCCGGCCTGCCTCCACTGGACCCGGAGGCAGCCGCGCGGACCCTCGAGCGCGCGGAGGCGGCGCGGATCACCCTGCGGGCGCGGGATGACCTGGCGACCGGCGTGGCTGCCGCCAACGAGCGGCGCCGCGCGTGGGACCTGGGCGTGCGTGCCGTGCTGGAGCCGCTGGGCTACGCGGGCGCAGATCCCCAGGCGCTGGTGCGGTCCGCCGTGGCCGACCTGGGCGAGGCCACCCGCCTCGATACGGAGCGGCGTGCCGCCACGCGGGCTCTCGAGGCCGCACAGCGCGATGCGGATGGCGCACAGGCGTCCCTGGCGACGGCGCGGGAGGCGTACCGGGCGTTCCTCGCACGCCACGGCCTGGCCGATCGCGCCGACCTCGAGGCCCGCAACGCGCGGGCTTCCCGGCGGGCAGCGCTCGAGGCCATCCGCGATCGCAGCCTGGCGACCCTCGCCGCGGTCGCCGGAGACGCGGAGACGCCACGCGCCCTGCGACAGCGCCTCGAGGCCGCCGGATCCTCGGCCATGGCGGCACCCGGTGCGGCCGTGACCGCGCTCCCGGACGGCACACCCGCGGAGCGGCAGGCCGGCGCCGAGCCATCGACAGCGGCGGCGGAGGCGGCACCGGACGGTGCCGCGGCCCAGCGTGCCTCGCTGGACGCGCTGCTGGCGTCGCTGCGCCAGCGCAGGCATCAGCTCGCCACGCAACTCGGGGCCACGGAGCAGGAGATCCGGCGCATCGAGTCCGAGACCGACACGTCCGAGCTCCGGCAGCGCCGCGAGAACGCGCTGGCGATCCTCGCCGAGCAGGCCGACCGGTACCTGGTGGCCCGCCTTGCCGTCGAGCTGATCGCGGCCGCCCGCGCGCGTTTCGAACGGCTGCACCGGCCTGCCGTGGTCGCCGCCGCCGAGCGCCACTTCGTCGACTGGACGGGCGGCGAGTTCGCCGGGCTGGTGGTGCCGTTCGGCGAACGCGTCCGCGGGGCGCTGCGCGCCGACGACGGCACACTGGTGCGGCCGGCCGAGCTGTCCCGGGGAACGCGCGAGCAGCTGTACTTGGCCTTCCGCTTCGGCCTCATCGAGCACTACGCGAGCCAGGCCGAACCACTGCCCATCGTCATGGACGAGGTGCTCGTGAACTTCGACCCTGCGCGATCCGGGCGGGTGGCACAGGCAATCCGGGACCTCGGCCGGCGCTACCAGGTGCTCTACCTGACGTGCCACGATAGCGTGCCGCTGGACCCGGACCGGGAGATCGTGCTCGGGCCCAACCTGGCGCCCCGCTCTGTCCACGACCGGCCCGGACGTGCGGCGCCGGGTGACGTCTCGCCGACGGACGAGGGCGGCGTCAGCCCCGGCGCGCCACCACGTTGAGCCGCACGTAGTCCAGGAACGGGCCCGGCAGGCGGGCCGCCACCGCGCGCACGAAGGCCGCGCGCTCCTCCTCGGGGACGAGCGCCACGTGCTCCCGGAGCACGACCGTGGCAAGGAAGGTCTCGAACGGGGGTCCCGCCTCGAAGCGCGTGGGCTCCGGCTGGAGCCAGGCCTGCACATCCACGAAGCCCGCCGCCGCCAGGTGCCGGCGCTCGTCCTCCGGCTCCGCGTAGGTCCACCGCGCCGGCAACGGGTAGCCCAGCTCGGCGACCGCCCGCACCACCGACGCGATGTTGCCCCGGCCACCGTACTGCGCCACCAGCTGGCCCCCGGGGCGCAGCACCGTCGCCAGTCGCCGGAACAGCCCGGCATGGTCGGGCACCCAGTGGAAGGTGGCCGTGGAGAGGATCGCGTCGACCGGCTCGTCGAGCGGCAGCGGCTCCCGGAGGTCAGCGCAGACGAACGAGACGCGCGGCCCGAAGCGGGCGAGCCGTCGCGCAGCCTCCTCGAGCATGCGCTGGGAACCGTCGAGCGCCACCACGTGGGCCTCCGCGACGCGCTCCAGCAGCTGCTCGGTCACCCGCCCGCTGCCGCAGCCGGCGTCCAGCACACGCCGGACCTCGCGGGGATCGAGTCGCGCGATGACGGCCGCCCCCCAGCGCGCCTGGGGATCGGCGACGCGGTCGTACGTCGCGGCGTCCCACTCCCGGCTCATCGGGCTACCCGCCGTGCGTGGGACCCGACCGGCGATCCGACCAGGCCGGCGCCCACTGCTCGCGGCGGATCCGCTCCACCTCCGCGGGGGCGATCTGCGGGACGGGCCGGAAGGCGAAGGCCCGCAGGTACGCATCGGCGGCGCCCTCCACCACCGAGGCCGCGTTGTAGGCATGGTCCACGGTGGGGCCGATCGCGAGCACGCCGTGGTTCCGCAGCAGGCACGCGCTCCGGTCGCGCAGGGCCTCCGCGGTCAGCTCGGCGAGCTCGGCGGTCCCTCCCCTGGCGTACGGCGCGGTCACGATTCCGCCGCCGCAGGCGGACACCAGGCCGTGGAGGATGGGCGGGATCCCGATCCCCATGGCGGCCACCGCCATCGCGGCCGCGCTGTGCGTGTGGACGATCCCGCCCACGTCCGGCCGACGCACGTAGGTGAGGGTGTGCAGCGGCAGCTCGCTGGTGGGGCGCAGCGCGCCGTCCACCACGCGGCCGTCCGTCCGGACGATCACCACGTCCTCCGGCCGCATCGTGTCGTACGGCGTGCTCGCGGGCGTGACCGCCACCAGGTCCGGGTCGTCCGGGATGCGCATGCTGATGTTGCCGGCGGTGAAGTAGACGAGCCGCTCGGCCAGCAGTCGCCGCGAGAAGAGGAGCACGTGCTCCCGGGCCGCCTGCCAGGTCGCGCTGCCGCTCACGGCTCCGGGGTCTTCCCTGGGACGACCGGGCCACTGGGTGACGTGCCGCCGGGGGGCGGGCCACCGGGCAGCGGGGCGTCGGGCAGCGTGCCGGATGTCGTCCTGCCGGGCAGCGGGCCGCCGAACGGCGGGAACGGTGGATGCAGGACCCCGAGCTCGGTGATGAAGCCCGTGATCAGGTCGTGCGGGGTCACGTCGAAGGCGGGGTTCCAGGCCGGGACGTCCGCCGGCGCCGAGGCGCCGCCCCGCCAGGTCCGCACCTCGTCGGCGGGCCGCTCCTCGATCACGATGGCGTTCCCCGAGGGCGTCGCCGGGTCGAACGTCGAAGTGGGAGCGGCCACGTAGAACGGCACCCCGGCGTGACGGGCGGCCAGCGCGAGCGCAAACGTGCCCACCTTGTTGGCCGTGTCGCCGTTTGCCGCGATGCGGTCGGCACCCACCACCACCGCGTCCACGCGCCCCGTGTGCAGCAGCGACGCGGCCGCGCTGTCCACGATGAGCGTCACGTCGATGCCGGCCTGCATCAGTTCC
>JAKAHX010000111.1 GCA_021814735.1 Chloroflexota bacterium
GGCTTGCGATCGTCGGGCCCGGCCACGCGGCCGCCTGCCACTTCGCCGACCGCACGCAGCAGGAGCAGGAGCGCGCCGGGGCCCCGGTGGCGGCCGCCGCGACGACACCCTCCGCCTGACGCCCTCGAGCGTCCTCCGAAGCGGCGCGGGCGACCCGCTGCCGCTGCCGCCGCGAGCCGCCGCCAGCCCGGGAGCGCCGGTTTCTGTAACGTGCCTGCAAGGTTGTTCGGCACATTGACATGTGCAGAAACTGGCTACCTATAATCCGATACCACCGCTCCCCGTGGGGAGCCGTGTGGCGGATGCCCAATCCGCTTCACGGACGGCAGGTGCGGGGGAGGAGCGGCCCGAAGCCCCAGGGCCGGAACAGAGGGAGGAGCCCATTCGATGAGTCCCGTGACTCGACGCCTGCTCGCGCTCGCCGCGGCGGCCGGCATCGTGGCCGGTGCGTGCAGTGGCGCGGCGACGCAGGCACCCACGGCGGCCGCGCCCAGCCAGCCCGGAGCCACGCAGGTGGCTGCGACGCCCGCCGCGTCGGCACCGGCTGCGGTGAGCCTGCTGTCCAAGCTGCCCACCCCGGAGCCCCCGGCCAAGACGGGCGGCACCATCATCATGGCGGACTGGCAGTTCCCTGACAGCCTGCTCGCCTATTACACCCAGGCCGTGACCTCGTTCGAGGCGCTCTACCCGGCCTTCGACGGGCTCTGGCGGATCGGGCCGGACTTCGGCTGGTACCCCCAGCTGACCAAGGACGTCCCGACCACCTCGAACGGCGAGGTCGTCGTCAACGGCGGCAAGATGGACGTGACCGTCAACCTGAAGGACGGCATGAAGTGGTCCGACGGTCAGCCGATCACGTGCGATGACGTGATCGCGACCTGGAAGTGGATCATGGACAAGGACCAGGTGGGTCTCACCGGCGGCACGATCGGCTGGGAGAACATCACCGGCATCGACGGAGCCGGGACCACCACCTGCACCATCCACTTCGACCAGGTCTACGAGGGCTACCTGGGCCTGATCGACCCGGTCCTCCCGGCGCACTACATCAGCACCGTCTCGGTGGCGGATGCCCCGAAGAAGCTCTACTCGTTCGACAACGTCACGGCCGGCGTCTACAGCGGCCCGTACATCCCGACCGAGGTCAAGACCAACGCGCAGATCACCTACGCGCCGAACCCGTACTGGCAGACCATCAGCGGCCACGCGCCGTACCTGGACAAGGTGATCTACAAGTACTACGTCGACGCGATCGACGCGATGATCGCGGGCTACCGTGCCGGCGAGTACGACGTCGCCTTCGACCTCGACCAGGGCTCCATCCCGAAGGTCCAGGACCTGGGTGACCAGGCCAAGATCTCGGATGCCCTGACGTACGAGCTGAACCAGCTGAACAACGCCTCGCTCGCCAAGAAGTTCGGCCAGGCGGACGTGCTCCCCATCAAGCAGGCGATCCGGCTCGCCTACGACAAGAACCAGATCACGGACCGCATCCTGGGCGGCACCGTGAAGCCGTCGTACAACTTCCTGTCACCGCTGCTCTGGTACTACAAGGACGAGCCCACCACCACCCAGGACTTCGCCCAGGCGAACCAGATCCTGGACCAGGCAGGCTGGGTGAAGGGTTCGGACGGCGTGCGCACGAAGAACGGCGTCCAGCTTGCCCTGACGGCCTGCACCACGCAGAAGCAGTCGCGCATCGACACCCTGACGCTGGTGGCCTCGTGGCTGCAGCAGATCGGGATCAAGGTGACCGTCAAGCCGGTCCCGGCGGTCCCCGACCTGTTCGGCAGCTGGAACGAGGTCTCCGCGGACACCCCGTGCAACCTGCAGCGCGGCAACTACGACCTGGCTGAGTTCGCCTGGTCGTACAGCCCGGACCCGCTGGTCTCGTACAACGTCTATCACTCCGCCGGGATCCCGGACAACCCGCCGCACAGCGGGCAGAACACCACCCGGACCAACATCCCGGCCGTGGACAAGGCCTACGACACGATCCGCACGTCGGTGGACCCGGCGGTCATCAAGGAGGCCATGGGCACGTTCCAGGACCTCTACTACCAGAACGTGATCGAGATCCCGCTCTTCAACTGGCGGGAGCTCTGGCTGGTCAGCCCGAAGGTCCACAACTTCGTGGTGAACGCCACGCAGTACACCTCCGAGTGGAACATCGGCGACTGGTGGATCGAGTAACACCCGGCGCGCCATAAGGCGCTCGACCTCGACCGTACCCGGCGGAAGGCTGCGGGTCCCGCACCTGGTCCCGCAGCCTTCCCGTTCTCCGGCCGGCAGCACGTCCAGGAAGGCAGACACAGGCAGGCAACCCAGTGCTCAAGTACGCGGTCCGGCGGATCCTCCAGGCAATCCCGGTCCTGATCGGCATCTCGATCGTGATCTACTCGATCCTGCTGATCGCACCCGGGGGGCCGGAGGCGCGCTTTGCCCAGAACCCGCGCATCACCGCCGAGCAGATCGCGGCCTTCCGGCACCGCTGGGGGCTGGATCAGCCCATCCCGGTGCAGTACTGCAAGTGGCTCGGCGTGTGCGGGGACAAGCCGTTCCTGGTCAACGCGCTGCCCGGCGGCACCATCGAGCTGGCGGGCGTGAAGATCACCCTCCCCGGCGGCGACAACGGGATCCTGCATGGGGACCTCGGCTTCTCCACCACCGATGGGCGCCCGGTGGCGGCCATCATCGGCGACCGGCTGCCCGCCACCCTGATCCTGGCCGGGACCGCCTGGGTGATCTGGGTGATCCTGGCCCTCATCAGCGGCGTCTACGCCGCGGTCAAGCGATACAGCCTCTTCGATTCTGCGCTCACGATCTTCAACTACATCGGCCTCGCGTTCCCCACGTTCTGGCTCGGGATCATGCTGATCACGATCTTCGCCGGCGCGCTCCACTGGTTCCCGGCCGGCGGGATGTGGACCACCCGCACGGTGCCGCCATTCGGGACCCCGGACTACTGGGCGTTCTTCGGCGCGCAGCCGCTGACCGCGCTCAGCGATCTCGGCAGGCACATGATCCTGCCGGTGATCACGCTGGTCGCCGTCAGCATCGCGTACGACTCCCGCTTCGTGCGCTCCAGCATGCTGGATTCGCTGAACCAGGACTACATCCGCACCGCGCGTGCCAAGGGTGTCCCCGAGCGCAGCGTGGTCTTCCGGCACGCCCTGCGCAACGCGCTGCTGCCGGTGATCACCAACCTCGGCCTGGAGATCCCGTTCCTCTTCACGGGCGCGTTCGTGACGGAGTCCATCTTCGGCTGGCCGGGGATGGGCGCCCAGTTCATCCAGTCAACGGCGAACTTCGACTACCCCGTGCTGATGGGGCTCCTGTCGGTGACCGCGGTGGTGACCGTCTTCGCCAACCTGGCCGCGGACCTCGCGTACGCCGTCGTCGATCCGCGCGTGAAGTTCGACTAGGCGGAGCGAAGGCATGCCGGAGATCGACAGCACCCCCATCGTCAAGGAGCTCACGCCGGCCGAACTGGAGGCGATCCAGCTGGAGCGGCCGGATTTCGAGGTCCAGCTCCAGTCCCTCAGCCAGTGGCAGCTGGCCTGGCGGCGGTTCAAGCGGCACCGCCTCGCGATGGTCGGCGCGGCGCTGTTCCTCGGCATGTGCGCCGTGGCGATCGTCGGCCCGATCCTGCTCCCGTACAACTTCTACGTGATCCCCACGCCCGACAAGATCGTCTACGCGGGGCGTCCGCCGTCGCTCGCGCATCCCTTCGGCGAGACCGGCGGCCTGCAGCGGGACGTGCTGACCCTGGTGGTGAACGGCGCCCGCCTGTCACTGCTCATCGGCGTGGGCGCCTCGATCTTCGGCGCCACCATCGGCGCCATCGTGGGGGGCGTCGCCGGCTACTTCGGCGGCTGGGTCGACAACATCCTGATGCGCGTGGTGGACATCATGCTCAGCCTGCCGCTCCTCTTCGTGATCCTGGTGGTCTCGAAGTTCCTGGGCAGCGGCAGCTGGTACCTGATCATGCTCATCTTCGCGATCTTCAGCTGGCCGGGGATCTCGAGACTGGTGCGCAGCCTCTTCCTCTCGCTGCGCGGCGAGGACTACGTCGACGCTGCGCGCGCCGCCGGCGTGGGGAACGCCCGAATCATCTTCCGGCACATCCTTCCTAACGCGATGAGCCCGATCATCGTGGCCGCGACGCTCAGCGTGGTGTCGGTGATCATCAGCGAGGCCTTCGTCAGCTTCCTCGGGTTCGGGGTGGACGTGACCCAGCCGACCTGGGGCAACGTGCTGTCCAATTCCCTGAACTTCATCTCGCTCGGCAACTGGTGGTGGCCGCTCTTCCCGGGGCTCGCCATCGTGGTGACGGTCCTCGGGATCAGCTTCATGGGCGACGGCCTGCGCGACGCGCTCGATCCGAGGGCCAAGGAGTGACCGGGCAGGCCACGCTGGCGGCCGAGGCGCCCGCCGGCGGGAGCGACATCCTCCTGGACGTGCGCGGCCTCCGCACGTACTTCCACGTGATGGATGGCGAGGTGAAGGCCGTCGACGGCGTGGACTTCTCCCTCGCCCGTGGCCAGACGCTCGGGCTGGTGGGCGAGTCGGGCTGCGGCAAGAGCGTCACCGCGCTCAGCATCATGCGGCTCATCGACAACCCGCCGGGAAGGATCGTGGACGGCGAGATCTGGTTCGACGGACGGGACCTGCTGCAGCTCAGCGACAGCGAGATCCACGAGGTCCGCGGCAACGAGATCGCGATGGTCTTCCAGGAGCCGATGACGAGCCTGAACCCGGTCTTCACGGTCGGGGACCAGATCGCCGAGGCGGTGCGGCTGCACCAGCATGTCGGCGGCAAGGAGGCACGGGACCGCGCCGTCGAGGCGCTCCGCTCGGTCGGGGTCCCGGCCCCGGAGCGCCGCGTGCGCCAGTACCCCCACGAGCTGAGCGGCGGCATGCGCCAGCGCGTCATGATCGCCATGGCGCTCTCCTGCAATCCCAAGCTCCTCATCGCCGACGAGCCGACCACGGCGCTCGACGTGACGATCCAGGCGCAGATCCTGGAGCTGATCAAGGAGATCCAGGCGCGCACCGGGACGGCGCTCCTGCTGATCACCCATGACCTGGGGGTCGTGGCGGAGACGGTCCAGCACATCGCGGTCATGTACGCAGGGCGCATCGTGGAACAGGGCACCGCGGAGCAGGTGCTGCTCGATCCCAAGCATCCCTACACGCAGGGCCTGCTGAGCTCGATCCCGGGCAAGCAGCGCCGCGGCCAGCAGCTGTCGGTGATCAAGGGCGTGGTGCCGAACCCGTTCCGCATGCCGCCGGGCTGCAAGTTCGAGCCGCGCTGCCCGTACGCCTGGAGCCTGTGCCACACGCAGGAACCGCCGCTCGAGGAGTCGCCCGGCGACGGGCGCACCGTGCGCTGCTTCCTGCATACGCCGGAAGGCGCGCCCCACCGGGCCGCGTTCGAGCAGGCGGCCGCAGCCGCCGTCAGGGGAGTGGTCGCCGGATGAGCACGGAGATCATCCAGTCCGGTTCGGCGACCACGGGGACGGGCGGGCAGGATCGCGTCGGCGCGCAGGGCGGCCCGGGAGTCGCGGGTGGCGCGGACGGGGAGGACGTCCTCCTCCAGGTCCGGGACCTGAAGACCTACTTCCCCGTGCTCGGCGGGATCTTCCGCCGCCGTGTCGGGAACGTGTACGCCGTGGACGGGGTGAGCCTCGACATCCGCCGGGGCGAGACCCTTGGTCTGGTGGGGGAGTCAGGCTGCGGCAAGACCACCCTCGGGCGGACGATCCTCCGTCTCGAGACCGCCACCGCGGGGAGTGTCCGGTTCGACGGCCGGGACGTGCTGGCGCTGCAGGGCCGCGAGCTCAAGCGTATGCGCGGCCGCATGCAGCTGATCTTCCAGGACCCCTACGGCTCGCTCAACCCCCGCATGCCGGTGCTCGACATCATCGGCGAGGGGCTCCTGGCCCAGGGGGTGAAGGACAGCCGGGAGCGCACCAAGCGGGTGGAGGACTCCCTCGAGGCGGTCGGCCTGCGCCGCGACTACACCCGCCGCTACCCCCACGAGTTCAGCGGCGGCCAGCGCCAGCGCATCGGGATCGCCCGGGCCCT
>JAKAHX010000112.1 GCA_021814735.1 Chloroflexota bacterium
TCTCGAAGGTCCTGGAGGTCGACCAGGCGAGCGTGGCCGAGAACGTGGCCCACTCCTGGTACACGTACACGGCAGGCGACGCGACCCCGCTCCACCCGTGGAAGGGCGAGACCAACCCGAAGTACACGGGGCCCCAGCCGCCCTATGAATCGCTGGAAGGCGCGGACAAGTACAGCTGGCTCAAGGCCCCCCGCTACCAGGGCCAGCCCATGGAAGTCGGGCCGTTGGCCCGCATGCTGGTGGCATACGCGTCCGGGCACCCCGACGTGAAGCAGGCCGTGGACAACGTCCTGACCACGCTCAACGTGCCTGCCACCGCGCTCTTCAGCACGCTCGGCCGCGTGGCGGCCCGAGCGGTGGAGACCGGCGTGATCGTTGCCCAGCTGGGCAACTGGCTCACCGACCTGGAGAACAACATCAAGTCGGGAGACCTCGCGATCGCCGACGTCGCCTTGTGGAACCCGAGCAGCTGGCCCAAGCACGCGGAGGGCTACGGGATGGAGGAGGCGCCGCGCGGCTCGCTGGGCCACTGGGTGGTGATCGACAACGAGGCGATCACCAACTACCAGCTCGTGGTGCCCAGCACCTGGAACGGATCGCCCAGGGATGGGTCGGGGAACCGGGGTGCCTGGGAGCAGGCACTCGTCGGGACCCCGCTGGCCGACCCGACCCAACCGGTCGAGATCCTCCGCACCGTCCACTCGTTCGACCCGTGCCTGGCCTGTGCGGTGCACGTCCACGATCCCGCGAGCGGCACATCCACCCTCGTCGACGTGGTGTAGGAGGGACACCATGGAACCTTCGGCCGCCCCCGCAACCAGCGCCGGACCCGTCACGCCCACGGCATCCTCGGACGTGCACCCGTTCGACGCCGTCACCCCCGAGCACGAGCTGCTGCTCTCGGCGCATCCGTGGCAGCGCGTCCGCGTCTACGTCTGGGAGGTCCCGGTGAGGGTCACGCACTGGGTGACGGTGGCCTGCGTGATCATCCTGAGCATCACCGGCGGCTACATCGCGGACCCGTTCCTGATCCCCGAGACCGGTGCCACGATGGGGATCATCCGGTTCATCCACATGCTGACGGCGTACGTCTTCGTCTGCTCCGGCATCGTGCGGACGTACTGGCTCTTCAGGGGCAACCGCTTCGCACAGTGGCGGGCGTTCATCCCCACGAACCGCAAGCACCTCAACGAGTTCCGCTCCCAGACCGGCTGGTACCTGTTCATCCGCCGCGAGCTGCCGGGGATCCTGGGGCACAACGCGCTGGCCGCGGCGACCTACATGGTGGTGTTCTTCCTCTTCCTGGTGCAGACCCTCACCGGGTTCGCGCTGGAGGCGCAGCACGGCAACCCGGTGGTGGTGACCCTGTTCGGGTGGATCGCGAACGGGCTGGGCGTCCAGATGGTCCGGGTCATCCACCACCTCGTGATGTGGATGATCCTCGCGTTCATGATCCACCACGTCTACTCGGCGCTCCTGGTGGACCACGTGGAGAAGAACGGCCTCATGTCGAGCATCTTCTCGGGGTTCAAGTTCGCCACCCGCCGGGACGTGGCCGCGGCCCGCGACGGCGGGATCGAACTGGAGGAGATGCTCCGCTGACGAGCGTGCCATCGCACCGTCGCGCAAACGGGCCATTCGGGACTGTGCCGCGAGGCCCGTCCTGGGAGACATTCCGGCCGTGAGACTTGCCATCAGCCGGCGGACCGATCTCGGTCTCAAGGCGCTGAAACTGCTGGCACGGGAACAGAGAGTCTGGACAGCGAGCGCCCTGGCCGAAGCCGTCTCCACCACGCCGGGGTTCATCAGCCAGGCGATGGCGGCGTTCGTGCGGGCAGGCTGGGTCTACTCCGGCTCGGGTCCGTCCGGCGGCTACCTGTACGCCCGGCCCGCGGTGCCGCCGTCGCTCCTCGCGGTGATCGAGGCGATCGAGGGACCGACCGTCCCGGATGCGTGCGTCCTGCACGAGGGCAAGAAGTGCGGGCTCATCTCGGGCGAGCCCCTCTGCGAGCTGCACGAGGGCTGGCTCCGGGCACGGGACGTGCTGGTCGAGGCCCTGCAGGCGACGCCCGCCCTGGAGGACGTGACGACCGAGGCGGGCAGCGCCGCCGGGACGCACTGAACCGCGTGTCCGCTGGGGGCTGAACGCCCCGGCTCGCGGCCGGGGGCGGGCGGCGGCAGCCGTGCCGGTCCTCGGCCCGTTGGTCGCGCGCTGTCCGGCGACCTGCCGCGCGGCCGCGGCACGGTGGGCGACGGGCTGACCGGCGATCTGCCGACGGCCGCGGCTCGGTGGACGATGGCCCGATCGGCGATGGCCCGACCGGCGGCGCCTGGGTCGACCTTCCGGCCGGTGAACGGATCGCCGCGGGCCCGTTCAGGTGCCCGCGGCGATCGATGCCTGCGATCGGATCTTCGGGGGCTCGCGTCAGGGCCAGCCGATGCCGTGCCCGACGCGACATGCGGTCAGCGCCGGCCCGCACCTCCACCCGCTGCACGTGGCTGCTGCGCGGACCCGAGCGCCGGCAGGCCACCTGCCTGGTGGAACGCCCCGTACCACATGGTGGCCAGCAGCGAGAGGCCCACCACCAGCAACCCGACCGCGGAAATGTCGTAGCCGGGGCCGTGGAGTGCGGGGTTGACGAAGACGAAGACCATCCCGCCGAGGAACGTGACCGTCGTCCCGGCCATGGTCACCCAGGCGATGGAACCCTGGTAGCGCGGCAGCACGAACCTCGCCACGGCCAGCATCACCAGCACCATCGCGGGCATCAGGAAGAGCCCGAGATCCTGGTGCAACCAGGTGAAGACCGCGTCGTTGGCGGCACCCGCTGCCTTCGGGTCGCCGGCCCCGAAGTAGACCTCGTCGAGCTCGATCGAGTAGCCGGCGATGACCACGGTCGCGAAGAGCAGGACCCACGACCAGAGCGTGGCGAGGCGGAGCGGACCTCCGGCCATGCCCCGCACCCGTGGGTCGTCCAGGACCACGGCGCCGAGCGTGATGAGGCCGCCCAGCATCACGAACACGCCCGTGACGATGTCGTCCCCGGCGATCCCGTTGGTGCCGCCGGCCGAGGTGAAGAGCGTCGGCGGACCCCAGCTGGTGAAAGCCATGACGACGTACATGACGGTCATGGCGATCACGCCGAACCCGACCATCGCGAGCCCCAGCTGAGCCAGGGCGCGTGCCCGCCCGCCCAGCTGGTGGTAGCCGAACTGCACCGCGGCGATGGAGACCGACAGGGCCATCACCGCGACCACCATCTCGTGCGAGTGGGAGCCGACGAGGTTGGCCTCGAAATCGTCCACCTTGTCACCGACGGCCGCGGCGTAGGACCCGATGATCGACGGGAAGTTCCCGAACTCCAGGATCCAGCCGGCGAGGTGGCCCATCACGGCGGCGACGAACATCGAGCCGGCGGCCAGGAAGGCCGACACGTACGGCAGTGTCCGGGCGTTCGGGGCTCCGCTCCGCCACTCGCCGATCATGCCGAGCAGCAGCACGATGCAGATCTCGTCGAGCGCGAAGAACCCGAAGATCTGCACCCACATGGGGATCTCGGCCCCGGGGATCTGCCGATCGAAGATGCCACCCACCGCGGTCAGGACGGTCATGAACAGCACGCCGCCCACGATCCACATGCGGGTGTGCATGGAGCGCAGCTGCAGGACGCCGCAGGTCAGCAGCGCGAGGAGGCCCACCATCCCGACCAGCAGTCCATGCAGGTACATGACGTGCCAGTAGTCAGGACTCGCGGCCGCCGATGGCTCGCTCGCGAAGGGGTTCGAGACCAGGACACTGCCCAGCGAGAAGAGCACCAGCCAGCCGATGACGAAGAAGACCAGGTGACGCTGCGTCAGCCAGGGGAAGCGCTCGATTGGCGCGACATCGTCGTACGCCTCGATGGCTGAAGTGGGGGATCGGCTCATCTGCAACTCCCGTGCGATTGCCCAAACGCGCGACCCGGGCTGCAGCGCAAGCCCGGCCCCCCGACGTTTGCCCATCGAGAGGTTCCGCCATTAGGCGGGGACGGGTCAGGGCCACGTGCACCAAGAGGGCCACGCCCGGGTCCCGCAGGCCCACCGACGATGCGACCCACCCCTGGTGCCGTGCGGCTCCGCCCGGAGAGGCGCTGCCGCCGGTCTCCGGAGGTGACGGGATGCCCGCCGCGAGCCACTCACACGGGCAGCGCCACGAATGGACCGAATCGGGCCGGCTGGCCCACATGGTCCCTGACGCCGGGGGCACTTTGGGCCTTGCGGGGTTCCACCGGGTCGATCACGGTGCACCCAAAGGACAGCGGAGGAACCGCGAGCCCCTCGCTGGGCAGGACCGCCGCGGGGCGGTGAGAAGGGACACGAGCCCATGGGCCAGCCGTTCTACATTCAGCTGCAAAACCGCCCCGGCGAGCTTGGCCACCTGGCACGTGCGCTGGCGGCGCGCGGCCTCAACATCGAGCACATCTCGGGGAGCTCGGCGGGCGGGGAGCTCTGCGTGATGGTGACCACGGACGACGACGACGCCACGCGCGATGTGCTCCATGGCATGGGAGTCCCGTTCGTGGTCGGCGATGCACTGCACGTGGAGATCCCCGACGTGCCCGGCAGCCTTGCCGACCTCTCAGAGCGGCTCGCGGCCGCCGGCGTGAACATCACGGGGATCCTCGTGGCGGGTCGGCGCGCGGGGATCGCCGAGGTGGCCGTGACGGTGGACGACGAAGACAAGGCCCGCCGGGTCCTGGGGCTGCCGCCGATTCACGTGCTGGCGCGCGAAGGCTGACCATGACGACCGAGCCAGGACGCCCGACGAAGGATCCGGCAGCCCCCGGCGTGCAGTGCGCCGCCGCGTCGATCGAGCGGAGGATGCTGATCCACGAGCATCGCGGCATCGAACACCTGGTGGAACGGCTCGAGGGGGTGGCCGAGATGTCGGGGAACATGGCCGCCCCCGACCTCGTGGTGGCGCTCCGCGGCCTCCTGGACGCGACGCGGCGGATCCTGCGCCCGCATCTCGAATGGGAGGACGACGTCTGCTTCGAAGAGGTGGAACGGCTGACCGGCACGCCGTGGAGCACCCGCGTCCTGCGAGTCCAGCACGAGCAGCTCCGGCAGGCAGCGGAGCGACTGGAGGCGGACTGGCAGGCCCTGCAGTCGCACGCCGGCCGCCATGAACTGGTGGAGGTACGTGCCCACCTCTACGAGCTGCATGCGCTGGTCAGCGCGCATCTCGAGCAGGAGGAGGCGGCGGTGATGCCGTTCCTGGACGCGGAGGGCACCCCCACGCGACCCTCGTGACCGCGATCGGCCGGGGGGCGCGCCGGACGCACCGCGCCGCGGACTCGAACCGCACGAACGTGAAGGAGCCGCCCTCGAGGGCGGCTCCTTCGATCCGGCGGCGAACTTCGATCCGGTAACCGGTCATCCGGGCCGGCCGCCCGGAGCCATCCGGGTCGGGCCCGGTCCGCGGCGACCCGTCGGCGACGGGTCGCTCAGGTGGTGCGGTGGCCGCTGGTCGTGGCCGTCTCCCGGCTAGTCGTGGCCGCGGCCCCGGCCCGCGTTGTCCTTGCCGGTGCCGTGATCAGTCGGGCCGTGGCCCTTCAGGACCACCGTGGCGGCCGTGGTGAAGAGCGAATTCGAGCCGTTGGTGACGGACGGTCCGGAGCTTTGCGTGGCAAGCACCCAAACCTGCGTGGCCTTGGCTGGGTTGGCCAGGTTGACGTGGAGATTGCCGTTGCCACGCCCGTTCGTGTGCAGCGACCTCGACACGGGCGTGCACGTGCCCGCCAGGTCCAGGGAGATGCTGTACGTGGCGTTGGGCGCGGCACCCTTGAGCGACACCTCGACGGTGAGCCGGCCGTTGCCGGTGGCGTTGACGACCGCAAGTCCGAAGGTCGCGGTCCCGGGCGGCGGGACGGTGGGTGCCGACGTGGAGCAGGCGGACGAGCCGGCATAGAACCGGACCTTGCTGGCTCCCCTGGCGTGCTCGCGTTCACGCTCCGTGATGGGCTTGGGGCTCGTGAAGGTCACGACCGTCCGGGAGTCCGACACGGTTGCGCTCGACAGGGCGCTCGACAGCGTGACGGTGATCACCGC
>JAKAHX010000113.1 GCA_021814735.1 Chloroflexota bacterium
CGCGGTGGACGTGGCCACCGGGACCGGCAAGCTCGCGGCGGTGCTGGCTGAACGCGTCGGACCGTTCGGACGCGTGGAGGCCGTGGACCTGTCCGAGGGGATGATCGCCCGCGGCCGGCGGACCTATCGGGACCTCGTGCAGCTGCACTTCGGGGTCGGCGACGCGCTCAGGCTGCCCTTCGGTGACGGTGAGTTCGACGCCGCCACCATCGCGTTCGGGCTCCGCAACCTCGCCGACTACGAGGCAGGGTTCCGCGAGATGGCGCGCGTGGTGCGACCGGGCGGCACCGTGGTCTGCCTCGAGCTCTCGCTGCCGCGCTGGCGCGCGATCGCGCGCCCCTACCACGCCGTGTTCCGCCGCGTCGCGCCGGTGATCGGAGCGTTGGTCGCCGGTCGACGGGGTGCCTACCAGTACCTGCCGGACTCGCTGGACGCCTTCCCCTCGGCCGAGCAGCTGGCCGCCACGATGCGGGCCGCCGGCCTGGTGGACGTGGCGTTCCGCCGGCTCAGCACCGGGGTGGTGGCCATCCACCGGGGCCGGGTGCCCTCGCGCGCCTGACGCTCCGGCGGCAGTGAGGCCGGAGCGGGGTCCCGCGCGGCGGGGCCGCGGCGCTCAGCGGGCGTCGCCCGCGGAACCTGCCCCTGCGTGCCGGGTGGTCTGGACCGCCGCGCCCGCTCGGTCGTCGTCGGCGGTGTCGTCGGACGCATCGCCCGGCTGGTCCTCGGGCTCGTCGGACTCGAACGGATCCGCGTCCCGCAGGTAGCTCCGATGGAGCGCGAGCACCTGGGCGACCAGGTCGGCGGGAGCGATTCCACCCGCGCGTGCGATAGTCCGGCTGATCCACTCCGCCTCCGGACCTCGCTCCGACTCCGCCACGTCCCGTTCCTCGCGGGCGATCTGCCCGCGGACGAGCCAGACCAGGGCCCCGCCGATGGCGAGCCCGACCACCAGGAACCACCACGCGTACTGGTCGTTCATCCCGGCGCAGTATAGGTGGCGGCGGACCATGGCCCGCCGCGACGCACCATGGCCCGGCAGCGGCTATGCTCCGCGGATGCTCCCCCTGGGCCTCATCGACATCCGCCCCGTGTCCACGGCGCTGCACATCGGCCCGGTCTCGATCGACTTCTACGGGATCGGGTACGCGCTGGCGCTGGCGATCGGCGTCTGGATCGCGTCCCGCCAGGCGCGGCTGCGCAACGAGAACCCGGACCACATCGGGAACGGGATCATCTTCGTGTTCGTGCTGGGGCTGATCGGCGCGCGCCTCTACCACCTGATCGACCAGTGGAACACCCTCTACGCCTCGGACCCGATCAAGGCTATCCTGCCCCCCTACACCGGCCTGGGCATCTACGGGGGCATCGTGGGCGGCGTGATCGCCGTCCTGATCTACACGCGGCGCCACCAGCTCTCGTTCCTGCGCTGGGCCGACATCGCCGTCCCGGCGGTGCTGGTGGGCCAGGCGATCGCCCGCTGGGGCAACTTCTTCAACCAGGAGCTGTACGGACCCCCCACCACCCTGCCGTGGGGGATCGCGATCGACTGCTCGAAGCGCGTGACGGAGTACTCCTGCGCGCTCTACCCGCCGAACACCGGGTTCCAGCCGCTCTTCTTCTACGAGTCCTCACTCGACTTCATCGGGGCGCTGATCGCCCTCTACCTGGCCCGCCGCGTGGCACACCGGCTGCGGGACGGCGATCTCTTCTCGTTCTGGTTCATCTGGTACGGCGGCGTGCGCTCCGTCCTCGAGCTCTTCCGCCTCGGGTACGACTGGACCTTCTTCGGCATCCCGACCGCCATCCTGGTCGGGGTCGCCGCCATGATCTTCGGCGCGGTGACCATCTGGCTGCGCCATCGGCGCCCGGGACCGTCCACGCTCGAGGTGGACGCATCGCGGATCGCGGCGCCGGAGCCGCCCCCGGGGACAACGTCGAACATGGCCGACACGAGCGAGGGGACGCCGGCCTGACGGTGGACGTGCGGGAGACCATCCTCGACGTCATCGGTGGCACGCCCCTGGTGCGCCTGTCGCGCGTGACGCGCGACCTGGGCCCCGTCGACCGGCGCCCGACCGTGCTGGCGAAGCTCGAGATGCTGAACCCGGGCGGGTCGGTGAAGGACCGCATCGCCCTGGGCATGATCGAGGCCGCGGAGCGGGACGGCCGGCTCCGCCCCGGGGGGACCATCGTGGAGCCCACCAGCGGCAACACCGGCCACGGCCTGGCCATCGCCGCGGCGCTGAAGGGCTACCGCTGCATCTTCGTCATGGCGGACAAGCAGTCCACGGAAAAGCAGGCGCTCCTGCGGGCGTACGGCGCCGAGGTGGTGCTCTGTCCGACCAACGTGCCGCCCGAGTCGCCGGAGAGCTACTACTCGGTCGCGCGTCGACTCGCGCGGGACATCCCGGGCGCGTTCCAGCCCGACCAGTACTCGAATCCCCAGAACCCCGCCGCGCACGAGGCCACCACCGGCCCCGAGATCTGGTCCCAGACCGAGGGGCGCATCACGCATTTCGTCTGCGGCGTGGGCACCGGCGGGACGATCACCGGGGCGGCCCGCTACCTGAAGGCGCGCCGCCCGGACCTGGTCGTGGTGGGGGCCGACCCAGAGGGAAGTGTCCTGTCCGGGGACACGGTCCGGCCGTACCTCACCGAGGGCGTGGGGGAGGACTTCTTCCCGGCCACCTTCGATCCCACCCTGGTGGACCGCTGGGTGCGCGTCTCGGATCGCGACTCGTTCGCCGCGGCGCGACGGCTGACCAGGGAGGAAGGGATCCTGGCCGGCGAGTCGTGTGGTACCGCCCTGGTGGCGGCGCTGGAGGTCGGGCGGGAGCTGACCGAGTCGGGCGCCGGCCCCGGCGCGGTGATGGTCGTGCTCCTGCCGGACACCGGGCGCAACTACCTCTCGAAGCTGTACACGGACGAGTGGATGCGCCAGCACGGCCTCCTCGTCTCCACCGGGGCACTGGTGCGGCTCGCCGCGCTGCTCCGCGATCGCGAGGAGCGTGCGGAGCTGCCGCCGCTGGTGGTGGCCCGGACCACCGACACGGTCGGCGCGGCCATCGAGCGGATGCAGCGCTTCGGCATCAGCCAGATGCCGGTGTCCGAGACCGAGGGCGACGCCATCGAGGGAATCGTGGGCTCCATCGCCGAGAAAGGGCTGCTGGAACGCGCGTTCCGCGACCCCGCGCTGGTCGGCCGCACGGTGGGCGAGGCCATGGATCCGCCGCTCCCGGTCGTGGCCGAGCAGGCCTCGCTGGACGACGCCTTCGCCCTCCTCTCGGCAGGTGCGCCGGCGGTCCTGGCCGCCCGCGCCGGTCATGCCGTCGGCGTGATCACGAAGCTCGATGTCCTCGAGTACCTGGCCCACCATGCGGCCCGCGAGCCCTGAGCCGTGGACGACGCGCAGCGGCTGGTCGTGGCGGGCGTGGGGTTCGGCCTGGTGGTGGGCGCCATGGCCTTCATCGAGACGTGGCTCTACGGCGGGGCGAGCGCCATGCGCGCATGGGCGGGCCGGCTGCCCGAGGCCGCGGCGATCCTGGTGATCGGGACGCTGATCGCGGTCGCCCTCGCCCCGTCGATCGGGGCACGGACGGCCGTGTACGTGATCCTCGTGGCCTCGGCGGTCGCGCTCTTCCGGGCCCGTCTCCCGGAGGCGCGCCGAGCGCTGACGCCGATGCGGACGGGCCTGCTCCTGGTAGTCGGCGCGCTGGGGCTGGCGCTCTGCGTGGGGGTGGCGTTCGGCAGCAGCTAGACCACGACCGGTGTGGCGGCACCCGGTGCACCGGGTCGCGGTCACCCGCCCGGTGGCACCTCAGACGGTGTGCACCAGCCGGCCGCGGCGGGTGGGCACGTGACCTGCGATCCGCCCTCGCAGGTCGACGAGGTCCGCGGCGACAAGGTCGGCACCCGCGCGCTGCAGGTCGGCCGCGGCGGCAAACCCGGTGGTCACCCCGGCGGCAACCATCCCCGCGGCGCGTGCGGCCTGCATGTCCCAGATCGAATCACCCACGTACCAGCAGGCCGAGGGGGCGACGCGCAATCGCCGCGCGGCGAGCAGGAGCAGGTCGGGTGCGGGCTTCGCGTGTCGCACGTGGCTGCCGTCCACGATCATCGGGCGCGACGGGAGGCCGAGCGCATCGACCGACGCGAGGACCTGGCCGGCGCGGCTGGCGGTGGCGATGGCGTGGGGGACGCCGGCGGACGCGAGGTCGCGCAGCAGGTCGGCGGCACCGGGCAGCGGGCGCGGGGTCTCGTTCAGCCGGTTGAAGTGTTCGCCGGAGCGATGGTCGATCCGCTCCGCCATCTCGTCGTCGATCGCCCGCCCGGCCATCCGCGCCCCCTCCCGGGCCACGAGGTGGCCGTCGGCGCCCATCAGCAGGTGCAGCCACTCGGGCTCGACCCGCAACCCGAACTCGGCGAACGTCGCGATCCAGCCGGCGACGCGGAGCGGCACGGTGTCCACCAGGGTCCCGTCGAGGTCGAAGATGACGGCTCCGGGCCCGGTGGACACGGTCCGCCTGGGCCATGCCACCAGTTCGAGCGCGGGGGCCGCCGCGGAGGCCGTCTGGGCGCTTGCCACGTGGCCGCCGGACTCGGCCACGTGCCCGCCCGCGCCGGTCCCTTGCCGTCCAGTGACCATCACGCCGCGTCCAGCGCCTGCAGCACGTCCGCCACCAGGTCGTCCGCGTGTTCGATGCCCACCGAGAGGCGCACCAGGTCGGCCGGCACCTCGAGCGCCGAACCCGCCGACGCGGCATGCGTCATGGCGGCGGGCACTTCCACCAGCGACTCGACGCCGCCGAGGGACTCGGCGAGGGCGAAGATGCGCGTGCGCTCGGCGAAGCGGCGAGCGCGCTCCGCCGCCGTGCGGCCGCCGCCCGGTGCCGGCGCGAAACTGACCATCCCGCCGGCGTACCGCATCTGGCGGGCGGCGAGGGCTGCCTGTGGGTGCGCGTGGGGTCCCGAGGCGAGACCGGGATAGTGGACCCGGGCGACGTCCGGGCGGCCGGCAAGCGCGGCCGCCACGCGGGCGGCATTCGCGGCGTGGCGCTCCACGCGGAGCGGAAGTGTGCGCAGGCCGCGCAGGACGAGGAAGCAGTCGAATGGCCCGGGGACCGCGCCGGCGGCGTTCTGGAGGAAGGCGAGCCGCTCCGCGAGGTCGTCCCGGGACGTCGCCACCACCCCGCTCACCACGTCCGAGTGCCCGGCCAGGTACTTCGTGGCGCTGTGCACCACGACGTCGGCGCCGAGTTCGATGGGCCGCTGGGCCAGCGGCGTGGCGAACGTGTTGTCGACCACGAGGATCGGCCGTTCCCCGTCCGGGCCGGCGCAGCGCGCCAGCCCGCGAGCCACCGCCTGCAGGTCGATCAGCTTGAGCAGCGGGTTCGACGGGGTCTCGACCCAGGCCATCCGCGTGCGCGTCGTGCAGGCCGCCGCGAGCGCGCCCTCCGGGTCGGCGGAGAGATCCACGTAGCGGGCGACCACCCCCATCGGCCGGAGGACGCGCTCGAAGTAGCGGAACGTGCCACCGTAGACGTCGTCCGAGACGACGAGTTCCTCGCCGGGCAGGAGCAGCTGGGCCACCGTGGCGGTCGCCGCCGAGCCGCTCGCGAAGGCGAGCCCGTGTGCGGCGCCCTCGAGCTCTGCCACCGCCCGCTCGAGGCGGGAGCGCGTCGGGTTGCCCGTGCGCGCGTACTCCCAGCCGCCGCGCGGCCGGCCCACGCCATCCTGCGCGAAGGTGCTCGTCTGGTAGATGGGGGGCGCCACCGCGCCGGTCTCGCGGTCCGGCTCCAGGCCGGCGTGGACCGCCAGTGTCTCCGGCTGCCACGGCTGCCGCGCGGCGGGCCCGTCCTGGTCGTGCATCTGCTCCTCGTCGATGGGGCCGTTGTCCGATACGCCGAGTATGGCCGAACGGTCCACGCCGCGGCGATCGCCGCCGCCGACCGTCGCTCAGCCGTCGCCCTGCGCCGGTCCCCGGCTGGCGCTCAGCCCAGCGCGTCCGCCCCGAAGACCGGCACCCCGCCCACCAGGGTGGCCACGACCTCGACGCCGTCATCGCCCGAGGCCCACCGCTCGGCGG
>JAKAHX010000114.1:0-4734 GCA_021814735.1 Chloroflexota bacterium
CAGGTGGCGGCTGTAGCGCCGCTTCTGCTCGAGGGTCAGGACCTTGGGCTGCGTCCACGGCCGGCCCTGCGACTTCCAGAGCTGGAAGCCGCCGGCGATCGAGGCCGGGTTCGTGTAGCCCATCTCGTGCAGCTCGCGCGCCGCGAGGAGCGAGCGGACCCCGCCGGCGCAGTAGAGGAGGAGCGGGGCGTTGCGGTCCGGGACCGCGGCCTCGATCTCCTGCTCGATGTAGCTCCTGGCCAGGTGGATGGCGCCGGGGATGTGCCCCTGCTCCCACTCGTCCTGCTCGCGGACGTCCACCAGCGTCGCACCCTCGGCGAGCAGCCGGGCGGCTTCATCCGGCCAGACCTCGCGCACGGTGGCGCGGGCCTCGCGCATCAGTTCGTTGAATGTCTTCGGCATGGGATGGGGCTCCGGGGATCGGGGGACGTGGCCGCCTCGCGAGAGGCGGCGCGGGGATCGCGGATGCGATCGAGTGCCGGCACCTTCAGGCCGGCCGTCGACACCTGCAGCGGCCCGCGCGGATGAGGGACGGAACGCCTGGCGTCATGCCGGCTCCTCCTCCGTCTCGGCCTGCCAGGCAACCCGATCCTCCAGCGCGCGCCGGAGGGTGTCCACCGAGAGCAGGGCGCACTTGAGCCGCGCCGGGCTGATCTCGATCCCGAGCTCGTCGATCACGTCCTGCCGGCCGATCTTCGAGACCTCCGCCAGGGAGAGCCCGCGGATCCGGTCCGTGAGCATGGACGCGGAGGCCTGGCTGATCGCGCAGCCGCGGCCGGTGAAGGCCACCTCGGTCACCTTCCCCTGCTCGTCGATGTCGAGCATCAGCGTGAGGCGGTCGCCGCAGAGCGGGTTGGACCCCTCCTGCGTGACGTCGGGGTGCTCCAGGGTGCCGAAATTGTGGGGGTGCCGATAGTGCTCGAGGATCTCGGCGCGGTAGAGGTCGTCCATCGGGATCAGTATCTCGTATCGGTGTGAATCAGTGCGTCCGCAACGATCATGCGAAGAGCGCCTGGACCTTGCGCAGTGCCGCGACGAGCCGGTCGATGTCGTCGGTGGTCGTGTAGACGCCGAAGCTTGCCCGCGCGGTGGCCGCCTCCCCCAGCCGCTCGTGGAGGGGCTGCGTGCAGTGGTGGCCGGCGCGGATCGCCACCGCCTCGCGGTCGAGCAGCGACGCGACGTCGTGCGGGTGGACGCCCGGCAGGTTGAACGTCACCACCCCGGCCCGCTCGCCGGCCGAGTGCGGCCCGTGCAGCAGGAGCCCCGGCACGCCGTGGGCCAGCGCGTCGAGCGCGTACGCGGTGAGCAGCCGCTCGTGCTCGCGCACGCGGTCCATCCGCAGCGCCGACAGGTAGTCGATCGCGGCACCCAGGCCGATCGCCGCCGCGATGTCCGGCGTCCCGGCCTCGAACTTCCAGGGGACGTCGTTGTAGACGGTGGAGCGGAGGTGGACCTCGAGGATCATCTCGCCGCCGCCCATGTACGGCGGCATCGCCTCGAGCAGCTCGCGGCGCGCCCAGAGGACGCCGCTCCCGGTGGGGCCCAGCGCCTTGTGCCCGCTGAACGCGAAGAAGTCGCAGTCCAGCTCGGCCACGTTGACGGGCATGTGCGGCACCGACTGCGCGCCGTCGATCAGCACCAGCGCCCCGGCGGCGTGGGCACGATCGACCATCTCGCGGACCGGGTTGATGGTCCCGATCCCGTTGGAGACGTGGGTGAAGGCGACGAGCTTCGGCTTCGTGCGCAGCAGCGCGTCGAAGTTCGCCTGGATCAGGCGGCCTTCCTCGTCGATGGGGACGAACTCCAGGTCCGCGTCCTTCTCCTGGACCAGGAGCTGCCAGGGCACCAGGTTCGAGTGGTGCTCCAGCTCGGTGAGGACGATCGTGTCGCCGGCGCCGATGTGCCGGCGACCCCAGGTTGCGGCGACCAGGTTGATCGCCTCGGTCGCGTTGCGGACGAAGACGATCTCGTGGCGGTCCCGCGCGCCGATGAAACGCGCGACCTTGTCGCGGGCGCCCTCGTAGGCCGCGGTGGCCTCCTCGCCCAGGGCGTAGATGCCGCGGTGCACGTTCGCCGAATAGCGGGCGTTGTAGCCGTCGACGGCGTCGATGACCGAACGCGGCTTCAGGCTGGTGGCGGCGCTGTCGAGGTACGCCACCCGCCGGCCGCCGAAGTCGCGCTCGAAGATCGGGAAGTCGCGCCGGATCGCCTCCGGGTCGAGCGGGTCGCTGCCACTGACGGACGCGGCATCCGGCGGCTCCGTCGGTGCTGAGAGCGAGCGACCGATCCCGGCTCGCGGCACCACCAGGGCACCCTCGGCGCGGGGGTCCGGGCCGTCCACCGGCACCAGGGTGATGGGCAACGTCCCCCCGTCCTCCGATCGCCGTTCGACGTTCGCCATCGTCAGGACCTTCTCTCTCGTCTCCGCGCTCAG
Organism: Chloroflexota bacterium; assembly: GCA_021814735.1. Taxonomy (GTDB): domain Bacteria; phylum Chloroflexota; class Limnocylindria; order Limnocylindrales; family CSP1-4; genus JAJYNJ01. Next base: position 2,435 of record JAKAHX010000114.1, read on the forward strand.
TGCGCGGCGGGTTCTGGCTCGGGAGCCTCGTCGCCCACGTAGTCGTCGTACCCGGCCGCACGGAGGACAGGACCGTAGCCCTCCTCCTCGAGCTGGAGCGCGAGGTCGCGACCACCCGACTTGAGGATCCGGCCGCGGGCCAGGACGTGGACGTAGTCCGGCGTGATGTAGTTGAGGAGGCGCTGGTAGTGCGTGATGAGGAGGACGCCCATGTCCGGGCTCAGCTGCGCGTTGACGCCCTCCGCCACGATCCGGAGCGCGTCGATGTCGAGGCCGGAGTCGGTCTCGTCCAGGATCGCCAGCTCGGGCTGCAGCACCGCCATCTGCAGCATCTCCAGCCGCTTCTTCTCGCCGCCCGAGAACCCTTCGTTGACGTAGCGGCCCGCGAACGCGTCGTCCAGCTTGAGCAGCGCCATCTTCTCGCGCATGAGCTTGCGGAAGGCGCCCATGGAGAAGCCGCCACGCGCCGGGTCCGACGGATCGTACTCGGCCTGGCCGTCCAGGCCGCGCATCCGGGCATTGAGCGCGGTGCGCAGGAAGCTGGCCACCGAGAGGCCGGGGATCGCGATCGGGTACTGGAAGGCAAGGAAGATCCCGAGGCGCGCCCGCTTGTCGGGTGAGAGCGCGAGGACGTCCACCCCCTTCCATGTCACCGATCCCTGGGTCACCCTGTACGCCGGGTGGCCCATGAGCGCGTACGACAGCGTGGTCTTGCCGGAGCCGTTGGGGCCCATGATCGCGTGGACCTCGCCACGCGGGACCACCAGGTCCACGCCTGCGAGGATCTCGCGGCTGGGATCGACGACCGGCACCACGTGCAGGTCCCGGATGACGAGCTGGTTGTCGCCGTCGGCGCCGGGGGACCCGGCGCCCGGCCCGGTCGAGGTCGCGTGTGTGTCGGTCACGATGTGGTCTCGGCTCCTCGGAGTACAGGTGGGTCAGCGCCGGCGAGTGCCGGTCTGGCCGATGGTTCAGACGACGGCGTGTGCAGGATGCGAACCCGGCGCCGGGACCAGCGGACGGGCAAGATCGGCCAGGGTGAGCGAGTCGACCGCGTCGCTGATCGCGTCGCGGACCCGCACCCAGAGCGTGTTGACGGTGCAGAAGGTCGTGCGGCCGCACTGGTCGGACGTCTCACGGTCGTGGGCGGCGCACACCATCGGCACGATGGGTCCCTCGAGGGCCCGCAGGACGTCGCCCATGCGGATCTCCTCGGGCGGCCGGGCCAGCGTGTACCCGCCCCGGGCACCGCGATGGCTGACCACCAGGTCGGCCTCGCGCAGACTCACCACGAGCTGTTCCAGGTAGGGCCGGGGGAGGTCCTCGTGGTCGGCCACGTCGGCGAGGCTCATGGGGCCTTCCCCATAGTGGCGAGCGAGCTCGACCATCAGGCGCACGCCGTACTCGCCCTTCGTGGAGAAGTGCACGGCACCGCTGCTCATGAAGCTGGTTCGCACGGTCAGACTCGCTGCCCCCGGGATGCTCGCTTGACTCGGCGACGGTCTCCGGCGGTCCAGGGCGATCGACGCCCGACCCGGTCGGCCCCGGCCCATTGCACCGATGCTCCGAGCCGGCCGCCCCTCGGCCTGGCGCGATCCCCCGTCAATTCCGACGGAAATCGTCGGATTTCAGTCTAGTGGCTCCGTGGGGGTACGTCAACGGAAGGACGGGGTAGGACCCGCCGCCCGCTGCCCGTTGGCGCCCCGCCTGGAGACCCGGACCGAGCCTGCGCGGGCATTCACCTTCCCCGTGCTCCCGGCTGTCGCGATCCTCGCGGCGACCCGGCACGTCGCGGGGCCGATCCACGAGGTCGTCCGGCCACAGGACGCGCGGCCCACACACGGCGTCCGAATCGGACAGCGGTGGAGGTCACGCCGGCCGAGGCGTCGAGCCATGCGCCCAGACTCGACGGCGGCCGGACCCGTTTCGCGCCAGGCTCGCGCGGGCTCCGCCCTCACGCCGCGGGCTCGAGGCGCCGCTCCTGCCCGCAGCTGCAGACGAAGACGACGCCCAGGTGCTGGCCCGTCCAGTCCTCCTCGCGATACACCCGGCGGAAGGCATGACGGTGGAGCCGCCGCGTCACGGTGCACTCGTGCGGCTCGCCGAACAAGCGCGTCCCGAGTGGCGTCGGTTCGCACGGGCACCAGGTAGCGCAGCCGAACCACACCAGCCGGTAGCCGCAGCAGGGGCAGCGCGCCATGCCCCGGACCAATTCCATGCTCGCAAGCATCGCCGCCCGCCGGGAGTTCGACCAGATGTGAAGCGCCCTCGGTCTGCGTGCCCCCCGGCCCCTCCGCGCA
>JAKAHX010000114.1:4834-6029 GCA_021814735.1 Chloroflexota bacterium
CTGACGGCGGGCACCTCGACATCGCAGACCGCCACGCCCACCCCCACGCCGCGACCCGGCATCGGCTCGCAGGCCTGCCAGGACATGCTGTCGAATCTCGCCTCGCGCCTCAACGTCTCGGTGCAAACCCTCCAGCAGGCGATCACCGGCGCGGCGGGTGACACCATCGACCAGCTGGTCCAGCAGGGCAAGCTCACCCAGGACCAGGCGAACCGACTCAAGAGCGCGCTGTCGAACGACACGTCCCCGTGCGCTTACGGCCGCTTCGGCTTCGGGCTCGGCCCGCTTGGTGGAGATCGCCCGTTCGCCGGCGGACCCGGCACAGCGGGTCCCGGCATTGGCCTCGGGCCGCTTCACGGTGATGCGGCCACGATCTTGGACGCGGCGGCCAAGGCGCTCAAGCTCGACACGCAGACGCTGCTCAGCTCGCTCCGGCAGGGACAGGACCTCAAGACGATCGCCCAGAAGCAGGGAGTCGCCTACTCGACCGTGACGTCGGCGATCACGAGCGCGGTTAAGACCCAGCTGGACGCGCTCGTGGCGAAGGGAACCATCACGGCCACGCAGGAGACCGCCATCCTCGACCGGCTGAACCAGCAGCTCGCCAACGGCCAGCTGGGGTTCGGGTTCGGGTTGCGCGGGATGCCCGGCGTCTTCGGAGAGGGGCCCATGATGCACGGCGGGTTCGGCTGGCGCGGCGGCGCACAGCCCGGCGCACCCACGCCCACGCCGACCCCGGTGACGCCGTCGAGCCAGGGCTGACGGCCCGATCATCGGGCATCGCGTCAGCCCGGAGCTACAGCTCCTCGCTCGCCATGTGGTCGAGGGCCCTGGCCAGCGCGGCTTCCTGGCCGGGCGTCAGCCGGTCCTCGAGGATCGGCAGGTACAGCTCCTCCTCGGAGAGATGCGTCCTGAGCAGCGCGCAGAGCCGCAGCATGGCACGGCGGAGCGCAAGGACCGCGGCGCGGTCGGCGTGCGCCTCTGGATGCTCGACGAACGCACCGAGGGCACCGATGAGCCGACGGATCTCGACGTGCTCGCGCGCCATCGGGGCGGTGGTCCCGCTCCCGGCGAGGAGTCGCTCCAGCGTGGGATAGACCGCGGTCTCCACCGCCTCCATGTGCGGGATGAGCTGCCCGGTCAGACCGCGATGGAGCTCCCGCAACTCGGGCAGCCGCTCCGCGAGCCTGGCGGT
>JAKAHX010000115.1 GCA_021814735.1 Chloroflexota bacterium
CCGGCCAGAAGACGACGTCGAACGCGGCGTCGATCTCCAGGATCTTCTCCCCGGTGTTCAGCACGGCGATGTCGCACCCGCCGCACGAGGCGGCCCAGTACATCGCGAACCGCGGCTTCCCCGCGGCGCCCTCCGGCGGCCTGGAGGGCGCGTCGCCGGGCCCAGGGGCGACGCTGCCTGCGGCCGGAGCCGATGCGACCGTGTCCGGGGCGGCGGCCATGGCGCTCATGCGACCGGCTCCACGCTGGCCGGCACCGCTCCAGCGGCCGGGGCGTCTCCCTCGGCTCCCGCTGGCTCCGACGTGCCCGCCGGCTCCGGCAGCTCGAGGTCGCCACCGTCGCGGCCGGGCAGGGCGTCCGCCTCCGCAGTCGGCCAGCCCAGCGGGCCCAGCGCGCGGACCTGTTCCACGAACGTGGTGATCTCCTGGGCGAACAGGGCACCTTCCCCCGCGCTGGCCCAGGTCAGCCGCAGCCGCCCCGGCTCGATCCCGAACTGTGCGAGCGTCCGCTCGAGGAGCTGGAACCGGCGCATCGTCTTGTAGTTCTGGTCCACGTAGTGGCAGTCGCCCGGATGGCAGCCGCTGATCATGACCCCGTCCGCGCCACCCGCGAACGCCTTGAGCACGAAGGTCGGATCCAGGCGCCCGGAACACATCAGGCGGATGAGACGGATGTTGGGCGGGTACTTCATGCGGGCCGTGCCGGCGAGATCCGCGGCGCGGTAGCTGCACCAGTTGCAGGTGAACCCGATGACCACGGGCTCGAAGGGGGCGGCGGCAGTCCCGGCATCCGTGGGCGCGAGCTCGGTGGTCATGCCGGCACCGCCTCCCGCTCCACCGGGCGCGCGACCCGCTCCATCAGGAGCCCCTCGATCTGGGCCAGGATCTGTTCGTTGCTGAAGCCGGTGCCGCTGATGGCCCCGGCCGGGCAGGCCGCGATGCAGGTGCCGCAGCCCTGGCAGAGCGCCGGGTTGACCTCGGTGACCATGCGGTCCTCGTGGAAGACGATGGCGTTGAACGGGCACAGGTCATTGCAGATGCGGCACCCGGAGCACATGGAGGCATCGACCGTGGCCCGCACGGGCTCCAGGGCGATCTCCCCCTGCTGGATGCGGCCGAGGATGCGCGCCGACGCAGCCGCCCCCTGTGCCACGGTGGCGGGAATGTCCTTGGGGCCCTGCACCGTGCCCGCCAGCAGGACGCCCTCGGTCATGGTGGCGACCGGGTCGAGCTTGGGATGCCGCTCGATCATCCAGCCCTCGAAGCTGCACGAGATGCCGAACTGCTTCGCCACCTCCTTCGCGTCGTCCTGCGGTTCGATCCCCGCCGAGAGGATCACCATGTCCACCGGGATCCGGCGCTGCCGTCCCGCCAGCGTGTCCTCGACGTGGATGACCAGCTTCCCGTCCTCCTCGGGCGTGCCCGCTCCCGGGGAGATCGCGGCCACCTTGCCTCGAATGAAGACGGTCCCCTCCTCCAGCAGCCGCTGGTAGAACTCGTCGTAGCCCTTCGCCGGGGTCCGCATGTCGATGTAGAACTCGTAGACGGTCGCCCCGGTGTGTTCCCTGACCAGGTGCGCGAACTTGAGGCTCTGCATGCAGCAGATGGCCGAGCAGTAGTTGTTGTAGGCACGGTCGCGGCTGCCGACGCAGTGGACGATCCCGACCGACTTGGGCTCCGTGACGCCGTCGCGCAGGACGACCCGGCCGCCGGTGGGACCGGCCGCGTTCGACAGGCGTTCGAACTCGAGGCTGGTGAAGACGTTGGGCAGGCGGCCGTACCCGTACTGCGGGATACGGCGGGCATCGAAGAGCTTGAAGCCCGTGGCCAGCACGATGTTGCCCACCTCGACGGTGAGGATCTCGTCCTCCTGGTCGAAGCGGATGGCCTGCGGCGGGCAGAACTTCTCGCAGGCCTTGCAGGTGCCCTTCAGGTAGTAGGTGCAGTGCTCACGGTCGATCACCGGGTACTTGGGCACGGCCTGGGCGAAGGGGACGTAGATCGCCTTGCGGTAGCCGAGCCCCGCCTCGAAGTGCGTGTCGATCACGTTGACCGGGCACTTCTCCCAGCAGACGCCGCAGCCGGTGCAGGTCTCCTCGTCCACCTGGCGCGCGCGCCGCCGGATGGTGACCGTGAAGTTGCCCACGTACCCGGAGACGTTCTCCACTTCGCTGTAGGTCAGCAGGGTGATGTTGGGGTGGGAACCAGCCTCCACCATGCGCGGCGTGAGGATGCACGCCGAGCAGTCCAGTGTCGGGAAGGTCTTGTCGAACTGGGCCATGTGCCCGCCCAGCGACGGCTCGCGCTCGACCAGGTAGACGGGGTAGCCGGCGTTCGCCAGCTCCAGCGCCGCCGAGATCCCGCCGATCCCGCCGCCGACCACCAGGGTCGCCGGGTGGATCGGCACGCGCAGTGGGCGCAGCTCCTCGTGGTGCCGCACCCGCTCCACGCCGCCCGCCACGATCGCGCGGGCCTTGTCCGTGGCGGCGGCGCGGTCCGAGTGGACCCAGGAGTCCTGCTCGCGGATGGAGACGAGCTCGCAGAGGTAGGGATTGAGGCCGGCGTTCTCGCACGCGGTGCGGAACGTTCGCTCGTGGAGGTGTGGCGAGCACGCGGCGACCACCACCCGGTTGACGCCGCGCTCACGGATGTCCTCTTCGATCAGTTCCTGGCCCAGGCTGGAGCACATGAACCGGTAGTCGCGCGCCACCACCACGCCGCGGTCCCGCAGGTTGGTCTCGGCCCATGCACGGACCGCCCCCACGTCCACCGTTCCCGCGATGTTGCTGCCGCAATGGCAGACGTACACCCCGATGCGCAGGTCCTCCGGCGCGTCCGGGGCGGCGCTCGCGCCCTCCTGTCGTTCGGCGTTCATCGCGTCACCTCGCCGGCCTCGGGCATCTGCGGCATGGGGAGGGCCGGTCCCTTGGGCCTGCCCGGCCGCCGCACCCTGGCCGGCTCGGCCTCCGGGACCGGTTCGTCGGAGATCCGGGCGAGCGCGGGACGGGCATCCACGAGCTCCCGGCCGAACCCGACGGCCTCCGGCGCCATGCCGAACGCGAGGCCCATCACCTGGGTGAAGAAGACGATCGGCATGCGGTGGCTGGTATGGAAATGGGCGTTCATCTCGCCCTGGAAGGCGTCGATGTTCATCTGGCACATGGGACAGATCGTCACCATCATGTCCGCACCCGCCCGCTCGGCGGCGTCCACCAGGCGGCGGATCATCGAGAACGCGGTGGACGGGCCGATCTGGGTCATGTGGCCGCCGCAGCACTCGGTCTTGAGGGGGTAGTCGACGACCTCCGCTCCCAGCGCGGCCAGCAGGCGATCCAGCTCGGACGGATGCTCCGGGTCGCTCCACCGCCCGTCGTAGTCCGGGCGCGGCACCATGCAGCCCAGGTACGGCGCCAGTTTCAGCCCGCGCAGCGGGCGGGTCACCCGGCTGCGGACCGTCTCCAGCCCCACCTCGCGCACGACGACGTCGAGCAGGTGGCGGATGCGGAGCGAGTCCGGGTCGTAGTGCAGGTCACCCGCGGCGAGCGCGTCGTTGACCTGGGCGCCGAACGCCGCGTCCTCGGCCATGGCGTGGTTCGTCTTGGACAGGTTCAGGAAGCAGGCACTGCAGGGGGCAACCAGCGTGTTCGTGCCGTTGCGAGCCTGCTCCGCGAGGGCCAGGTTCCGGGCAATCAGGGCGTAGGCGGGGAGCCGGCTGAGCCCCAGGTACTCGGTCGCCCCGCAGCAGTTCCAGTCGTCGATCTCGCGCAGGGTGATCCCCAGGGGTGCCGTGACGGCCTCGAGCGAGTCGCGGTACGAACGGCCGCTGCTGTCCATGGAGCAGCCCGGGTAGTACAGGTACTCGCTCACGAGGCGGCCTCCAGTGCCTTGGCCCGGGCCAGGATCCGCTTCAGGCCGCGCATCCCGCGGATGCGCCGGGGTGGGGTGAGCCCCATCCGGCCGCTGCGGAGCATGCTGATCCCCATCGGCGCCATGGACGGCAGCCGCGTCAGGTAGTGGCGCAGGTAGTGCTGCGCGGTCAGCCCCACCTCGAAGCTGCGCCCGAACGTCTCGACGTTCCGGATGAACGCCCTCGAGAAGTCCGGGGCGGTGGAGTCCGGGTAGGCGTGGCTGGCCACCGCCATGTTCTTGAGCGTGTACATCACGTCCGTGATGCGCACGTCCTGCGGGCACCGGACCGTGCACAGGTAGCACGACACGCACATCCACGGCGTGTTGCTGCGGAGTACCTGCTCCCGCATCCCGGCGCGGATCATCGCGAAGAGGGTGCGGGGCGTGTGATCCATGTCATCTGCGGACGGGCACGACCCGCCACAGGTCCCGCACTGGATGCACATGTCCAGCCGGCAGGAAGGGCCCGTCCGGGCGATCACCTCCTCCAGGAAGACACGGCCAGGATCTGCGATCGCGTGGTTCGTCGACTCTGCCAGGACCACCCGGCGGCCTCCGTGCTGCACTCCAAGCGGCACCATCCTTCCGTCGGAGGCAGGCACGGGCAAGGGGACGCAGGCGCCGTGCGGACAGGGCCGGACGGTGCCAGGGGCCGGGGATATCGGCCGCCGACGAACAGGCCGAGGGGGATGCTCCGGCGAGCGACCGAAGGCCCGCGGTACCGGCCCCGGGAGCTCGGTGGCGGGCCCGGCGCGGAGGTCAGGGGTGGATCGCCGCGGAGGTCAGGGACGGATCGCCGCGGAGACCTCCATCGGCCGGTGCGTGTCCGGATCGCGCTCGTCCATGGCGTGGTGGATCCCGTAGCGGTCCATCACCGCGAGGTAGGGGTCCGGGTCGAACGCCTCCGGCCCGAGCACGCCCTCGCCCTTCCAGGCGCCCTCGGCCAGCAGCTCCATGGCCACCACGGGGTTGAATCCGGTCTGGTATCCGACGACCTGGAGGCCGTGGCGCTGCATGATCTCCTGCGCGTCGGACGCCTGGTACAGGTAGACCTCCCGTCGCCGCCCGTCCTTGATCCCGGAGACCAGGGTCCCCACGATGGCCCGTCCGACCATCCGGTCGCCGATGGTCGCCGGATCGGGCGTCACCGCGGCCACCACGTCCCGCGGGGCCACCTCCACGCCCTTGACCCGCACCGGCACCTTGCTGTCGAGGCCCAGCGCATGCAGCGTCCGGAGGGTCTCGATGAAGTCCTTCCCGAGCGCGTACTTGAAGGTCACCTTGCGGCAGTCCACCCAGCGCGGGATCAGGAGCACCTCCTCGTGCTCCACGTGGACGCACTCGACCGGGCCGACGCCCTCCGGGAACCAGAACGTCTCCGGCTCGGCGAAGGGCGTGAGCGTGTACCAGCCGCGCTCACGCTCCCACACGACCGGCGGGTTCAGGCACTCCTCGATGGTGGTCCAGATCGAGAAGACGGTCGCGAACGGGTAACCCTCGATGCGCAGGTCGCCGCCGTCGCGCACCCCGACCTCGTGCACCTCGTCGAAGAGGTGCCGCGCCGCGTAGCTCGCGAACACGTCGGACAGCCCGGGGTCCATCCCCATCCCGAGCAGGGCCAGGCGCCCGCGCTCCCGCCAGGCGCGGTCGCGGGCGAACTGCTCGTCGCCGAGCTTGACCCCGGTCAGGTGGTAGGGATCGGTCGGGTGGGGCGCCGAGAGGCTGACCGCCATGTCCATGTAGTCGACGCCGGCGTCGAACGCGCCATCGAAGATGGGCATGACGAACCGGGGGTCCACGCTGTTCAGCACGAGGTCCACCCCGTGGGCCCGCGCCAGCGCGGCCACGGCGTACCGGTCGGAGGCGTCCAGGCGCTCGGCGACGAACCGCGGTTCGCCGCCCGCGGCGGCAACCACCCGGCGTGCGCGATCGAGGTCGTAGTCCGACACGACCATGCGCTCCAGCCACGAGCGGTCCGCGCTGAGCCTGGCGATCGCCTCTCCGACCGTCCCGGCTCCGATCAACAGCACCTTCATGATCCGTCTCCCCTGGCGCCTGTGCCTCCACGGCGCCCCTGCGGGTCCATCCCGCTTGTGCTACGAGTATCGCATGTCCT
>JAKAHX010000116.1 GCA_021814735.1 Chloroflexota bacterium
CCCGTCGGCCGTCCTGAAGTCGCTCTCGCGCCGCGCCCAGATGCGGCGCATGGCGGTGACCTCGGTGGACACCGAGAGCGTCACCCCGGGTCCCACCGGCCGCAGGATGTCCAGCACGAGGCACCGCACCAGCCAGAAGCGCCCCCGTTCGCGGTACCAGGGCAGGTCGAACCCGGCGCCCGCGGAGTGCGCCCAGGCCACGTCCTGCATGGCACGCAGATGCGCGGCCGCGCGGCAGACACCGTTCGCGGTCGCCTCGTCGAAGCGGACGCGGACCGGCAGCTCGATGCGGCGGGGCACGACCGGGGCAGGGGACGGGTCCATGAGCCGCAGTATGCCGCCGATGTCCGGCGCGTCGTGCGCCGGCTGGGCGTGGGCATGTCACCCGGGATCCATCGGCCGCCGCATGTCGCCGATGCCGGGCGCCTCGTGCCGGTCGGGCGGCGCCACGATCGACGCGACGACCGACAGGCCGAGGATCGAGAGCACGACCAGCAGGCTCGCCAGCGGGTCCACGTGCACCCACGGTCCCAGCACGAGCTTCGCCCCGATGAACAGGAGCACGGCGGCGAGGCCGGTGGAGAGGCGCTGGAACCGGACGGTGGCGTCGGCGAGGAGGAAGTAGAGCGAGCGCAGGCCGAGGATGGCGGCGGCGTTGCTCGTCAGCACCAGGAAGGGATCGCTGGTGATCCCGAAGACGGCCGGGATGGAGTCGATGGCAAAGACCAGATCGCTCGCCTCGACGGCCACCAGCGCGAGGAGGAGCGGCGTGGCCGCCATCCCCGCGCTGGTGCGGACGAGGAACCGTTGACCGTCCAGCGCCGCCGACACGCGGAGATGCGAGCGCGCCAGCCGGACGAGGCGTGAGCGTTCGGGGTGTGCCTCGGCGTCGTGCCGTCGGAACAGGAACCGCAGCCCGGTGGCGAGGAGGAAGGCGCCGAAGAGCGCGAGCAGCCAGTCGAACCTGGCGATGAGTGCGGTCCCGAGCAGGATCATCACCAGGCGCATGGCGAGCGCCCCGATCACGCCCCAGAACAGGACGCGGTGCTGCAGGTGGCGCGGGATCCCGAAGGCCGCGAAGACCACCCCGAAGACGAACACGTTGTCGATGGAGAGCGAGTACTCGACGACGTAGCCCGTGGCGTAGAGCACGGCGTCCTCGGGTCCCCGCACGAGCAGGATCCCCGCCCCCATGGCGGCCGCGATGGCCACCCAGAGCGCCGTCCAGCGGACCGCCTCGCCGGCCCGGACCGCGTGGGCCTGTCGATGAACGACCCCCAGGTCGAGGGCGAGCGCGCCCGCCACGACGATGGCGAACAGGGAGCCGAGAAGCAGCGTCGGGTCCACGTTCGAGTGGCGGTGGCCTCCTGGCGTGAGCGTCGCGCGCCGGCACGTCGCCGCGCGCGCTGCGGCAACCGGTGGGCGCGGCAGCGCTGGCCGCCGCGCCCACGTCGCGAGGGAGCAGGACGGATCCCGCACGTCCCTCGCGGGTTCTTCCACCATCCCTCGATGGAAGTTTCATCGCCGGAACTCGGCATGACAATGGCCAGAGATTGCAATCTGCATCGGAGTAGACTTCCGATACCATGCAACAACGCGGAACGCGGACCGGATCCCCGAGGGTGGCCCCCGCGCCGATCCCCGGAGCACCCACGGCCCCAGCCTCGCCCACCGGGCGAGCTCCCGGTGGGTCGCGGCCCGCGTACGCCGTGCTGTTGCCGGCGGCGACCCAGGTGCCGGCGATCGTCGCCACCGTGGCCCGTGACGTGGCCGGCCCGGACGAGTCGCCGGCGGACGTGGAGGCCGACGTCCGCCCCGCGGTCGAGCGGCTGCTGGCGATGCTGTCCGAGGGCCCCGAGCCGTCACGGTCGATGGTGGCCGCGCTGCGCGCCGAGGGCGGCGACGCCGCCCGTGCCGGCGAGACCGTGGAGCGCGTGATCGACCGGTACCTCTCCGCCGGCTGGGCGGTGTGGGCCGTCGCCTGTGAGCAGCTGGCGCGGAAAGGGCGCCGGACGGGCAGTGCCCCCCTGGCCGCCCTCGGTGCCGCCCTGCTACGCACGGGCGACGTCGCAGCGGCCGCCGTGGCGGAAGGCCACGGGGCCACGAGCCGCCAGGTGGTCGGACGTGCGGCGACGGCGCGCGCGGAGCTCCTCGAGGAGCTGCTCGAGGGCCTGTCGGGACCGGATGCCGGGCCCCGCGTGGCCAGGCATGCCGCCGCCGTCGGGCTCGACCTGGCGGGCCGGTTCGAGGTCGTGGTGGCGGCCGCGGGGAGCCGCGACGTCGAGCCGGACGTCGAAGCGGCGAGCGCGGTGCTGGAACGCTCGGCGCGCCCCACGAGACGGTCGGCCCGACGGAGCCCCGGTCTCGTCGGCGCCCGGGGCGATCGGCTGGTCGCGGTGGTGACGGACGGCCTCTCCGACGCCGTCCTCGCCGAGGCGATGACCGTCGCCCTGGGTGCGGGCTGGTTCGCCACCAGGAGCACGGCATCGACGGGTCTCTCGTCGGTCAGGTCGGCCTACCTGGAGGCGTCGGCGGCGCTCGTGGCCGCGCTCCGGTCCGGCAGCGCCGGCCACATCGCCCCATCCGACTCGCTCCTCGTGGAGCGGACGCTCCTGGCCGACGAAGCGCTCCTGCGTGCCATGGTGGACGGCGTGCTCGGGCCCCTCGCCCGCGCGCCACGCGGCGGCCCCGACCTGGTCATCACCCTCGAGGCCTGGCTCGATGCCGGCCTCAACGGGCAGGAGACCGCGCGGCGACTGGGTGTCTCGCCACGCACCATCGCGTACCGCCTGGCCCGGGTGGAGCGCCTGACCCGCAGGCCGCTGGAGGGCCGCGAGATCACGCGCCTGTCGGTGGCGCTGCTCGGACGGCGGCTGCTCGCGGGCTGACGGGCGTTCCCGGCGTCAGTGTGCGATGTCGCGCCGCGTCATCCCCCACGCGCCCAGGGCGATCCCCGCCACGGCGATGGCCAGGCAGGCGATCACGCCCGCCGGGTCCCACCGGCCGAGCATGGGCTGCCCCAGGTGCGCGGTCAGCGCCAGCTGGTGGAACCAGTCGGGCAGGTTGAGGGGCGGCGCGAGCAGGTCGACGAGGTAGGTCGCGACCACCAGCAGCGCGGCGATCTCCGCCGCGAGGGACGTCCGCCACAGCCCGCCGACGGCAACCCCGACGCCCACGATCGCGGCCGCGTAGATGCCCAGCGCCATGGAGCCGGCCATCGCCTCGCCCGCGGCGACGCCGCTCGCCACGGCACCGAGGCCGACACCGGCGGCGAACAGGACCGTCGTCACCACGATCGCGAGCAGCGCGCCGATCCCGCCGGCCACCACCCAGCGGGCGCGCGCCGTTGGCGTCGTCAGCAGCATCTCGAGCCGGCCCTCCGTCTCGTCGGACGCCCACCTGGAGACGAACGTGGCACCGGCGAATCCCGCGGCGATGTAGAAGAGTGCCACGTAGAGCTGGAGGAACCCTCCGGCCGTGGCGAGGTTGAAGTCGGGGAAGATCGTCGAGAAGGTCTTCAGGAGGTCCGGGCTGCCGGCAATCTGGTCCGCCAGCGGCTTGACCAGCGAGGCGAGGAGTGCGCCGAACAGGAAGAGGCCCGTTCCCCATGCCAGGGCACGCGGCAGCTCGTCACCGAATGCGCGACTGACCGGACCTCGGACGCCCAGGAGCGCGGCCGGCGTCGCGGGCATGGAGAGCCCGGCGGTGACACCGAGATCGCGCCGGGTGAAGGTCTCGACCCCGAGTGCCAGGAGGATCAGCGCGACCGTGCCCGTGAGCGCGAGCCCCGGCCAGTCGTAGATGCCGACGAGGGGGATGTGGTCGGCCGTCCAGTGGAAGGGACTGATGGCCAGGAGCGGACCGCCCAGGTCGAGGCCGCTGGCGGCCCAGAGCAGCACCATGGCCAGGCCCGCGACGCCGGCCGCTCCGCTGCGCCCCAGCAGCGGCGCGAGGGCGAACGCCAGGCCGCCGAAGACGAGCGCGATGAAGCCGACCCAGAGGACGAAGCCGACCGCACCGCCGAGCGGGATCACGTCGCCGAGCGTCGGGTCGCCGAAGGCGTTCGAGCTGACGACGATCATGATCGCGACGAAGGCCATGGCCAGCCACAGCATCGTCAGGTGGGCGGCGAGCTTCTCGAGCGCGATCCGGCGCTTGCCGAAGGGGGCCGTGGCGACGACGTCCAGGCTCCCGCGGGCCGCCTCGCCGGCGAGGGTCCCGGAGAGCGCCAGGATCGACCAGAGCCCGGTCCCGAGGGCGAAGAGGGCGCCGTACTTCCAGGTCAGATAGCCGCCGAGGGTGCCGAGCTTGGCCCCCATCAGGGTGGCGTTGCCGAAGAGGTTGACCATCGAGGCGGGCATGCTCGCGACCAGCTGGTCCACCTCGAGACGGGCCGCCGGCGTGGGGAAGACGGTCCCGATCGCGGCGCCCATGGCCAGCGACAGGCCGCCCAGCATGCCGGCGGCGATGATGAACGCGAGGCGCGAGTCGCGGACCGTCTTGCCATAGATGCTCCCGAAGCCGTAGAGGCGGCGGTGGAGCGGGATCGGGGGGAGGACGGCTGCCGCGGTCGGGCGCGGCGTCCCGGCGCTGACGGCCATCTCACTGCACCTCGACGGCCTCGCGGCCGTACTGCGCCAGGAAGGTCTCCTCGAGGCTCGGCTCCCGCGAGACGAAGTCGAGCAGCTCGTACTGGGCGGCGGCACGCACGACGGGCGTGATCGCGCCGACCACGCGCATGCGCAGCACGTGGTCCTCGGCGACGAGATCGCTCACCCCGGGCAGGGCCTCGAACGCCGCCGCCGGGACCGGCCCCGCGAACCGCAGCTCGACCTGGTGATGGGCCAGGTCTCGGAGCCCCTCCACCGTGTCGAGCTTCACCAGGCGTCCTTCCCGGATGATCGCCACGCGATCGCAGTTCTTCTCGACCTCGGAGAGGATGTGCGACGAGAGGAAGACCGTCGCCCCGTCCCGCACCGCGTCGCGCAGCGTGGCGAAGAAGGTCTGCTGCACCAGGGGATCGAGGCCCGAGGTCGGCTCGTCCAGGACCAGCAGTTCCGGCCGGTGCTGCAGGGCGATGATCACCCCGACCTTCTGCTTGTTGCCCTTGGAGTAGTGGCTGTAGCGGCGCGACGGATCGAGCTCGAAGCGCTCGATCAGCGAGCGCTGGTACGCGCGATCCACGCCGCCCCGGAGGTTCGCGAAGTACTCGAGCGTCTGTCCGCCCGTCAGCCGGTCGTACAGGGTGAACTCACCCGGGATGTACCCGACGCGCCGATGGATGGCCACCGGGTCGGCGGACGACTCGATCCCGAAGATGAGCGCTCGCCCGCTGGTGGGCCGGATCAGGTCCAGCATCGTGCGGATCGTCGTGGTCTTCCCGGCGCCGTTGGGCCCGAGGAACCCGAAGATCTCGCCCTGCGCCACGGTGAGGTCGACCTCGATGATCCCGCGGTGCGAACCGTACGACTTGGTGAGCTTCTCGAGCACGATCACGTCGGGCATGGGGGTGTCCTCATCCGGGTTGTTGATCATCCGAACCAGTAGCGCAGTGTCGGCTCGTCGGCGGCGGGCCAGGCTAGATGCGGGAGGCCGAGCGTCCGCTCGATGGCCTCGGTGTAGGCGGCCACGGTGCCCAGCACCGTTTCGAACGTGACGGTCCCGTCCCGGCGGCCGATGAAGAGCCGGATCGCCGCGTCCTGGAGGCCCAGCAGCAGTGATGTGACCACGCTCCCGGTGCCCTCCGGCGAGCTGATCGAGAACGAGCCGTCGGCTGTCCCCTGGCGCAGGATCTCCACCAGGAGCGGGGTGAAGCGCGCCGCCGTGGCCGAGCGCATGCGCTCGACGACGATCGAGTTCTCGTCCGAGTACCAGGTCCGCACGAGTTCGACCACTGCGTCCGGCTGGAGCTCCGGCCGGGCACTCTTCCACTGCGCGATGCCGGAGAAGACGCCCTGCAGCTTGTCGACGGCGCGCAGGTGCGGATCGCTGGCGATCGGCGTCACGTTGACCGTCGCGACCT
>JAKAHX010000117.1 GCA_021814735.1 Chloroflexota bacterium
GGTCGCGTTCGCCCTGCTGCTCGGCGGCCTGGTGCTGACGTTCTACTTCCCACGACGACGCGTCTGGGTCCGGATCCTGCCGGACCACGCGGACGTGGCACTCCTGGCCGACCGGTACGTGGATGCCCCGCGGGAGCTGCAGGAGCTGGTCCGGGATCTGCAGGGAGCGCCCGCCGGCTGACACGTGCGCCCCGGGACCGGCTGACACGTGCGCCCCGGGTCAGCCGCTGGCCGGGCCGCCGGCGGGGCTGCCCGGCGTGAGAGGATGATCCCGTGCCGACGCTTCGACAGATCTGGCGGGACGTGGTGCCGACGGCGACGTGGCTCTCGCCGGTGGACGGCGCGGCCCGCGCCGGCGCCCAGGGGGCCCCGGACCCCGAGATCGGCTGGGTCCGCGTGCTGCGCGCCCGCGTCCCGGCACTGGAGGGGCTGGAGCCCGGGGACCTCGCGATCGTCCCCGAGCCCGCGCTGACCGCGCTCGTGGCGGGCGGCGCCGAGCCCTCGGCGATCATCGCCGAGCTCGTGCGCGCCGGGGTCGCCGCGCTCCTGCTGGTCGGCGAGGGGTCTCCCGGGCCGAGCGCCGCCGCCCTCGTCGAAGCCGCCCGTTCCCAGGCTATCCCGGCCCTCGCCCTCGAGGGAGGCGAACCGGCTGCGCTCGAGCGCTCGCTGGTCGGCTACCTGGTGAACCGACGTGCCGAGCTCGATCGCAGGGCCGCGCAGGTGGATGCCACGGTGGAGCGGCTCGCGCTCGAGGACCGAGGGCTGGGGGCACTGGCCGGGGCCATCGGCGCGTCGCTGGCACGCGCGGTGGCCATCGAGGACGAGCGGGGGCTGGCCGTGGCGGTCCACGTTCCCGAGGGCAACTCCGAGGCCGCCGCCGCCGCGACGCGCTACCTGGCGCAGCCGCGGCAGGTAGCGCTCCGTGTCCGCCTCCCCGGCGTGGGCACCCTGGCACTGCTGGGGCCGCAGCCGCCGAGCGAGCTGGATCGCGCCGTCGCCGATCGCGTCGCCCCGCTGCTGGCACTGGAAATGGGCCGAGAGGCCGCCCGGCGGGCGCGCGGCGGCGCGCCGGACGCGCTGCCCTCCGACGGTCCGCCGTGGGTGGTGGTGATCGGGCGCCAGATCGTTCGCGGCGAGGACGTCCCGGCCGAGGAGCGGGCCCGCCGCCGCGATCGCCTGGTGCGCCTGGCGCCGGCACGCCGGCTGCTCCTCCGCGGCGACGTCACGAGCGTCGATTACCGGGTCGTCGCGGCCCTGGTGGACGACGATCCCCGCGGGGTGTCGCTCGCGTCGCGCATCGCCGACACGATCGGGCGGGACGTGGCCGTGTCGCGTCCGTTCGTGGACCCGGCGGAACGCTCGGCGGCGGAGGCGGAGGCGCGGGCCACCCTGGAGGCGGTGGAGGAGCTGCCGGGCCGGCCAGCTGGCTGGTCCGGGGACGCGAACGCCGCGACGGCGCCCAGGGTCGTGCTGGCCGAGCGGATCGCTGCCTACCGCCTGCTCGGCGAACTGCACAACCTTCCGAACGGCCCCCGTCTGGCCGCGGCGCTGCTCGCGCCGCTCCTCGTCGGTTCCCGCGCGGCGCAGCGGCGGCGGATCGCCACGCTGCGAGCGGTGCTGGACCACCCGGCAGGCTCCTCGGCCGCGCAGGCGCTGCGCGTCCACCGGAACACGCTGCAGTACCGCGTCGATCGGCTGGAGGCCCTGACCGGGTGGCACCTGGACGACCCCGACCTGCGCCTGGCGCTCGCCGTGGCCGTCAGAATTGTGCAGAATGACCAAGCAGACTAGCCGCATCTCCGCCTGAGCGCCGGCACCGCCGCCGCACCCTGCCGATACACTGTGCCGTGTTGTGCAGGCTGCCCAAGCATGGGTGGCAGAGCCTACCCATCGCAGGTTGAGGAGCGGGACGCGATGACCATCGACGTGCGAAGCGACGACCCCCGGGCCGCGATCGAGGCGGCCGAGCAGCGCGGGATCCGCTTCGTCCAGCTGCAGTTCACGGACATCATCGGCGCCGTCAAGAGCGTGACCATCCCGCTGCACCAGCTCGCCGAGTCGCTGGAGCACGGGACCTGGTTCGACGGCAGTTCGATCGAGGGCTTCACCCGGATCGCCGAGAGCGACCAGTACCTGAAGCCGGACCTGCGCACCTTCGCCGAGATCCCCTGGCAGGCCGGCAACGGGAACGGGGGTCCCCTGGGCGGGCGCGGCACGGCACGCCTGATCTGCGACGTCTACACGCCCAAGGGCGAGCCGTTCGTGGGTGATCCTCGCCACGTCCTGCGACGGCAGATCGCGCGCGCGGAGCGGCTCGGCTACCGGTTCAACACCGGACCCGAGCTCGAGTTCTTCCTCTTCCGCCGCGACGATGACGGCGCCATCCGGCCCCTGCCGCACGACCAGGCCGGGTACTTCGACTTCAGCACGGACCTGGCGCAGGAGGTGCGCCAGGACATGGTCAACGCGCTCGAGGCGTTCGGCATCACCGTCGAGGCGGCGCACCACGAGGTGGCGCCCGGCCAGCACGAGATCGACTTCGAGTACTCCGACGGGCTGCGCACCGCCGACAACGCGATCACGTTCCGTTTCACGCTCAAGGCCGTCGCGCAGATGCACGGCCTCTACGCGACGTTCATGCCGAAGCCGATCTTCGGGATCAACGGCTCGGGGATGCACACGCACCAGAGCCTCTACGACGTGAAGGCGCAGCGGAACGCGTTTGCCGATCCCGCCAACAAGTACGGCCTCTCGGATCTCGCGCGGGCCTACATGGCGGGGATCCTCGCCCACGCGCGCGGCATGATCGCCGTGCTGGCTCCCCTGGTGAACTCGTACAAGCGCCTCGTCCCCGGATACGAGGCGCCCACCTACCTCACCTGGGGCCGGGTCAACCGCTCCGCGCTCATCCGGGTCCCCATGGTCTCGCCGGGCCGGAGCATCGAGGCGACGCGCATCGAGCTGCGCTGCCCGGACCCGTCGGCCAACCCGTACCTGGCGTTCGCGGTGATGCTGGCAGCCGGCCTCGACGGGATCGAGAAGGGGATGGAGCTCGCCGAGCCAGTCGAGGAAAGCCTCTACGAGATGGACGCCGCGCGGATCGCGGAGCGGGGCATCCGGCAGCTGCCGGGCACCCTCGGCGAGGCCATCGACGAGCTGGAGGCGGACCCGGTGATCTGCGAGGCCCTGGGGGACCACGTGCTCAACCACTTCGTCGAGGCGAAGCGCGCCGAGTGGAACGAGTACCGCGGGCAGGTCACCTCCTGGGAGCTGGACCGCTACCTCGAGCAGTTCTGACCAACGGGTCCGGTCCGACGGGGCGGTATGTCAGCCGAAGCGGCCCCGGTATGACGCCGGGAGCAGCGAGGCGATCCGGCGCATGAGTTCCTCGCTCGCCGCATCCAGCACGGCATGCCGCTCCGCCGCCCCGGACCGCCGCCCGTCCGCCCGGCCCCGTGGCTCCTCGGCGGGCCCGCCCGGTGCCTCGACGTCCGGCCCGATGGAGAGGCGATACGGATCGCCGAAGCGAATGTGCACGGTCTTGCCCGGGTGCGGCAGGAGCGACCCGATCGGCCACAGCTCCTCCGTGCCCCAGATCGCCGCGGGAACGATCTCTGCGCCGCTGCGGACCGCCAGCAGCGCGACGCCCGGCTTCGGCTCACCGAGCGTCCCGGTCCGGCTGCGGGTGCCCTCGGGTGCCAGGCCCAGCCAGTCGCCGCCCGCGAGCACGTCGCGTGCCATCCGGTACGCCTCGCGATCCGGTCGGCCGCGCCGCACGGCGAACCCCCCGTAGTCCCGGAGCAGCAGGCCGAACACCGGGATCGACACCGCCTCCGCCTTGGCCATGTGCCGCACGCGGCGACCGTTCGCCCGGTGCACCACCACGGCGAGCAGCACCGGGTCCGCCCAGGACAGGTGGTTGCTGGCCAGGATGATCCCGGGCCGATCGGGCAGTCGATCGAGTCCCTCGACCACCAGGCGCACCCGCCACAGCACCATCAGGACCCGCACGCTGGCGTTGACCAGACGGAACGTAATCGTCACGGGGGGCGGCGCGGCCGGTCGGGCGGGCACGGGCTCCTCGGCGCCGGATCGCGGGTCCGCGGGCGCGGCGCTCACCCCTCGGCCTGCTTGCTGCCCATCAGTTCGCCGCCGTCCACGCCGATGGTGTTGCCGGTCATCCAGTAGAGCCGTGGGCTGGCGAGCGCCACGATCGCCTCGGCGACGTCCTCCGGCGTGGTCAGGCGGCCCGCCGGGTTGCGCTCGCGGGCGTACTGGAACAGCTCCTCGTGGCCGGGGATGGCGCGCGACGCGCGCGTATCCGCGACCCCGGCCCGGATGGCATTGACGGTGATCCCGAAGGGGATCAGCTCCAGGGCCAGCTGTCGGCAGTGCGACTCGAGGGCGGCCTTGGCGGCGCTGACCGGGCCGTAGGTGGGCACCACCTTGACGGCTCCCTCGCTGGTCATTGCGAAGAGCCGGCTCCCCCGGGCGAACAGTCCGGCGTGGAAGAGGTCCCGCACCCAGTAGACCATCGAGTGCGCCATGACGTCCGCGGTCATCTCGAGCTGCCGCTGCGAGACCTCCTTGCGAGCGGGATCGGTCGTGATGTACGAGAGCGTGACCCCGAAGGCCAGGGAGTGGAGGAAGACGGCCAGGTACGGGTCCGCACCGGCGGCGCGTCGCTCCTCGAAGAGCCGCGCGATCGCCTCGACCACGCCGTGGCGCTTCGCCTCGTCGGCTGCGTTCACGTTGTGGAACACCACGGGCACGCCGCTCGCCTCGATGGTCCGCCGTACCTCCTCGGCCGCGGCCAGTCCGCTGCGCATGTCCAGGTGGACGCCGATGATCCCGTATCCGTCGCGCGCGAGCGCGATCGCCGCGGCGGCGCCAAACCCGCTGCTCGAACCCAGGATCAACGCCCACCGCTCGCGTCGGTCGCTGTCGGACATCCTTCCCTCCGTCTGGCGGTCCATCCGGCCAGAGTGTAGCGGCGAGCGCCCGGGGGCTGGCCCACGTGCGTCGTCGATCCTCCGGGGATGGACGAGGCCGGGAGGGAGGCGGCCCGTCGGGGCGGGTGCCGACCGAGGGCTGCCACGACGAGCACCGGCGGACCTGGCCCCGGCGCAATGTCCAGACTATTGACAAAGCTCGTATCCTCTGTTTGTCCAGTGGATGGACAAAGTTGGCCGGGCAGGATCGACCGCCTGCGGACAGGGGGGCCGGTGCGGCGGACGTGCTGGGGGAGCGTGCCTGTCGCATGCCGGCGGCCCTGGACCGGCGACGAGGGAGAGGGGACGGAACGACCGCGGTGGAGCGACCGCCCAAGGCGACGCTGCGCGAGACGCGCGAGCACAACGAGCAGCTCGTGCTGGCCACCATCTACGACGATGGCCCGGTCAGCCGGGCGGAGGTGGCACGCCGGACGGGGCTGACCCGGACGACCGTCTCGGACGTGGTCGATCGGCTGATCCGCGCCGGCCTCGCGCGGGAGGTCGGGCGGGGCCCCTCCACCGGCGGAAAGGCTCCCATCCTCCTGCAGGTCCCCGACGACGCGCGGCTCCTGGTCGGCGTCGATCTCGGCGACGCGGTCTTCCGTGCCGCGACCGTCAATCTCCGCGGCGAGATCCTCCACCGCATCGAGGTCCCCTCGGACGACACGGACGGCCAGGCCGCCCTTGACCGCGCGCTGGACCTGCTGGACCGGCTGATCTCGATGCGAACCGGGCAGGTAGTCGGGATCGGGATCGGGGCGCCCGGGCTCATCGACACGACCGACGGCACCGTGGTGCAGGCCGTCAAGCGCGCCTGGCGGGACCTGCCGCTGGCCTCCATGGTCGGGGCGCGCTATGGGCTGCCGGTCTACGTGGCCAACGACAGCCAGGTCGCCGCGCTGGCCGAGCACGTCTTCGGTGCCGTGCGCAGCGCCAACCTCATCGCGATCAAGGTCGGTCTCGGGATCGGTGCCGGGCTGGTGCTCGGCGGCGAGCTCTTCCAGGGCGACGG
>JAKAHX010000118.1 GCA_021814735.1 Chloroflexota bacterium
CCCTGGCTTGAGGTTGCTCTGCGCGAGCAGCGCACCGGCATCCGCCTGCGTCATGTTTCGCAGGTCGGGAACCGTGACCAGCTGGGTCGCCACCATCAACGTGACGCTGACGGACGACCCCTTCGCCACCATCGTCCCGGCTGGCGGGTCCTGACTCGCCACGGTCGTGAGGCCCGAGCCAGTCGGGCCGGCACCCGTCACCTTCACCGTGAGGCCCTGCGCGGCCGCGGCCTTCTGCGCGTCGGCGAGCCGGAGGCCAAGGAGCGAGGGAACCTGCACGGAGGCGCTCGCCGGCGGCGGGCCGGCGAAGAACCCGCGCGACGCCAGGAGGACGATCCCGGCCGCGGCCATCAGGAGGATCACCATGGCCAGGACGCCGGCCGCCCAGGCCCAGGCATTGCCACGCGGGCGGGCGTACGGCTCCGGCTCGATGGGCGCCCCGCCCACCGGTACGTACGGGGGAGGTCCATATGGCCCCGGCGCGTAGGTGCCGGGGACCGCGGCACGACGCACCCCCGCCCGGGTGCCGGCCGCCGGGAAGCCGGCAGCGGGAACGGTGCCGCCGGGCGTGGCCCCGCCTTCCGCGATGCCACCTCCCGCGGCAGCCGAGGGCGGGACGCCCGCCCCCGCCACGATCATCCCGCCGGCCGCCCCAGCGGCCGGCCCGCCACCTGCACCAGCTGCGCCGACCGGCGGGACCGGGCGTGCTTCCCCAGCTGCCCCGCCGGCTTCCGTCGCGGCGGTGACCGGACCCGCCAGCGGACGGGGCGCCGCACCGGCCGATTGTGCGGCCTGGGCGGCCGGTGAGCCGGGCGGGGCCCACGGCACCGACAGCACGGAGGCGTTCGGATCGGCGAGGAAGCCGCCCAGCGCTGCGGCCATCTCGTCGGCCGACCCGAACCGGTCCTCCGGCTCGAGCGCGAGGGCGCGCGCGACGATCGCATCGATCGCGGGCGGTACGCCCTGGCGAACGGCGGACGGACGCGGGGGCGGCTCGTTCAGGCGCGCAAGCGCCACGGCGCCTGCGGTGTCGCCCGTCCAGGCGCGCCGGCCCGTCACCATCTCGAAGAGCACCAGCCCCAGCGAGTAGACGTCGCTCGCGGCCGTCACCGGCTCGCCCCGGGCCTGCTCCGGGCTGAAGTAGTGGACGCTGCCCAGCGTGGTGCCCGGGAGCGTGAGCTGTGACTCCACCAGGGCCCGGGCGATCCCGAAGTCCACGACCTTGGCCCGGCCGTCCCGGGTCAGCAGGATGTTCGACGGCTTGATGTCGCGATGCACGATCCCCCGCGCATGCGCCGCCGACAGGGCCTCGGCAACCTGCTCGGCAATCCCCGCCGCGACGAGCGGGGGGAGCGGGCCGCGTTCCTGGAGGATCTCGGCGAGGTTCTCCCCGTCCACCAGCTCCATGACGATGAACGGCCCGGCCTCGTCGGTGCCGTAGTCGTACACGTTGACCACGTTGGGGTGGTTGAGCGACGCGGCCGACTGCGCCTCCTGCCGGAAGCGCGCGATGAAGCCAGCGTCCCGGCCGTACTGCGGGCGCAGGACCTTGACCGCGACGTCCCGGTCGAGCTGGTTGTCGTGGGCGCGATAGATGGTCGCCATCCCGCCCTCGCCGAGCAGCTCGATGAGGCGGTAGCGGCCGCCGAGGACGCGACCGACCTCGGGCATGGTCTCCCTCGCAGGCTCCGGGCCGACTACTCCCCGAGGTCCAGCCCGGCCAGGTAACTCCGGAACTCCGGGCCGACGTCAGGGCGCTGGAGCGCGAGCTCCACCGATGCCCTCAACCAGCCCATGGTGGTGCCGGCATCGTACCGCACGCCGTCGAACGCGTAACCGTACACGTCCTGTTCCGCCATCAGGGCCTGGATCGCGTCCGTAAGCTGGATCTCGCCGCCTGCGCCCCGCGGGGTCTGCTCCAGCTTGTCGAAGATCTTGGGCGTCAGCACGTAGCGCCCGATGACCGCCAGCGTCGACGGGGCCGTCCCCGCGGCGGGCTTCTCCACCAGGCCGCGCAACTTGTAGAGCCGGCTATCGCCCGTCTCCGCCGCCGGGTCGGGGTCGATGACTCCGTAGCGGGAGGTGTCCTCCGGCGGGACGTCCATGACCGCCACCACCGAGCCGTGGGTGCGTTCGAAGGCGTCCATGAGCTGCCCGATGCACGGCTGTTCGCCCACCACCACGTCGTCGGAGAGGATCACCGCGAACGGCTCGTGGCCCACCAGCTCCTTGGCCACCAGGACGGCGTGGCCCAGGCCGAGCTGCTCCTTCTGCCGCACGTAGCTGATGGTGGCGAGGTCGCCGATGTGCCGGATCCGCCGGAGCATCTCGATGTCACCGCGCTGCTCGAGCAGGTGCTCGAGCTCGTACGAGATGTCGAAATGGTCCTCGATCGCGCGCTTCTGGCTGCTGGTGACGATGATGACCTGCTCGATGCCGGCCGCGACCGCCTCCTCCACGGCGTACTGGATGACGGGCTTGTCGACGAGGGGCAGCATCTCCTTGGGCTGTGCCTTGGTCGCGGGCAGGAACCGCGTGCCCCAGCCTGCCGCCGGGAATATCGCTTTGCGAACGCGCATGGGACTCCAGGTGCTCTCGGTCAGGCGCCAGGACCCGCGGATCGATGCGGTCCGGCGGCGTGGCCAGTATACGCACCGCCCGACGGCGAGCGGCGGCGTGGCGCGGGAGTCGAGGGCCCGTTCGATGCGGCAGCGGTCGGGCCTCCCACCCCCTGTGCCCCTGCACCGGGGCGTCCTGCCCTCCCTCGGCGCCGCCTGGCCAGCACTGCGTCAGCGTGCCGGGGTGCCCGCCGCGTCGCCCGCCGCCGGATGCTCGTGCCGCGCGTGGAAGAGGACGATCCCGGTGAACGGGATCCGGATGTCGGTGAAGACCTCGATGGAGACGAGGAACCCGGCAAAGATGAACACCACCGCCAGGAAGTGCCCCAGCTCGCGCAGCTGCGTGTCCCCGAACCGGCTCGCGCTGTCGGTCACGGTCGGAATGAAGGCCCCGATCGCGATCAGGATCGTCGACGGAACCCGGCTATGCAGCCGCCCCTCGAGGAGCGCCCGCACGGCACCGGGCAGCGACGCGACGAGGTTCACGGCGATCGCGACCGGCGAAATCAGCAGGTTGCGCAGGAAGCTGGCCGCGGGCTGGCCGCGTTCGAGCGAGTAGGCCACCACCCGCCGCTTGGGCATGAACACGTAGGTGGAGAAGACGGCGCCGAGCAGCAGCGAGAACGCGCCCGTGACGTTCATGTACGGGGTGAGCAGGCGCAGGGTGCCCGGCAGCAGGTTGAAGACCGGCTGCCCGGAGGTCGGATCGAGCTGGTAGCCGGGCGACGGCAGGGCCGTGGCCAGCATCAGCACGAGGCTCAGCAGCGTCGCGCCCACGACCGCGACGGCGGCGACGCCCGGCCAGCGGTGATCCTCGCGGTAGGTCATCACGCCGATCACGACCGCCAGCACGAGGGCACCGGCGAAGTAGAGGACCGGCGCCATCCCGGAGTTCGGGTAGTGGTACTTCGCGTCGGTGAGGAAGGTGAACAGCCCCGCGAGAAAGAGGCTCACGGCGAACGCGTAGCCGAATCGCGTCCGCGCCAGGAGGTAGGCCGTGCCAAGCCCCAGCCAGGCCACCGACCAGACCGCCCCGGCCAGGTAGTAGGTGCGGTACAGCGCCTCGCCCCATCCCGCCGCGTCCGCGATCGCCTCGCAGCCGGCGGCGATCCCGTAGAAGAGCATCCCCGCCGCCCAGACGAGCTGGAACGCGTGGCGGCGCGAGCGGTACTGGTCGACCAGGGCCACCGCGAAGACGAGCCCGATGATCGAGGTCGCGGCGGCCAGCGGCACGGACAGGTTCATCGACCATTCCTCCACGGCGCGCGGGCACGGGCGATCCAGCGAGCAGATCCTTGCCCGGGCCACCTCCCGGGCCGGAACACGATGCGCGAGGCCGCCATGCGCGTGACGTCGGCTCCTGTCGACGCGCGGAAGCCGGGCACGTCCAGGCGCCCGGATCGCGCGGGCGCGCGCATCGTACTACGGCGCCAGCGGACTGCCCCAGGTTCGCGTGTACCGCGCCAGCGGGGTGCCGTCGGCGGCGTGGCGGCCCGGCGGACGGCCCGTGCCAGTCACCGGGGGCGCGACCGCGGGTGTCAGGACGGGCCCCGGGGATCAGGCGGGGCCGCGGGCGTCAGGCGGGGCCGCAGGCGTCAGGCGGGGACGAACTCGTGCGCGTCCCGGTGCAGGCCGTCGCAGAGGCCGAGGCGCGGCGGGTCACCGGGGATCGCGACCGGCCGCATGATCTCGCGGATCCCGGAGTGCCGGCACGCCAGGTAGCCGTGGCGCGCCATCCAGGCGCGGACGCAGGCGGGGTTGTCGTGGAACTGGTGGGGCCCCGGGTTGAGGCGGGGCTGCTGGTCGGCCCAGACCGGCGATTCCGTGGAGACGATGTCCATGATGGAGACCCGGAACGGACGCTCGTCGATGTGCCCGCCGCAGCCGGCGCAGCGGCGGGCGTCGGCCTCCGTGAAGATCGTGGGGATCCGGATCCCCAGGTACTCGTTGCCGCGGAACGTCTTCGCCATCTGGCCCCTGCCGGTTCGAGGGTCGGTCCGTGCGTCACGGTGCGACCGACCGATGCACGGCCAGCATACCCGCTCAGGGCGGCCGGCGCCGCTCGGCGTGACCCGGCGGAGCCGGAACGCGGGTGCCACGCCGTCAGGCGGGCGCGATGAATGGCGCCTCCTGGCACCGCTCGCCCGCGGCCCCGACGTGCCCCGCTCGGCCCGCCCCGAGCCCCATCGCCGCCTGGAGCAGGGCCACGGCGACGAGCAGCACGATCCCCGCCGACCACCCTCGCGTCGCGTCGTGCAGCGCACCCAGCGCCAGCGGACCCACGGCCGCCAGGCTGTAGCCGAGCGACTGGGCCATGGCGGAGAGCCGCTGCGTCTCCGCGTTCGTGCGTGTCCGCAGCGCCACCATCGTGAGCGCCAGCGGGAAGGCGGCGCCCTGACCGATGCCGATCAGCGTCATCCAGGCGAGCGGCGAGACGGAGGGTGCCAGCACGAGCCCCGCGAACCCGAGCGCCGTCAGCACGCTGACCGCCGCGGCGCTCGCGCGCTGGTCCCGGGCGCCACCGGCGAGGGCCGGGGCCACGATCCCGGCGGGCACACCCACCGCCGTGGCAAACGAGAGCAGCAGGCCGGCATCGGTGGGCGTCATTCCCCGGGCCTCGAAGATGGCCGGGAGCCAGGACAGGACCGCGTAGAAGCCGAGCGACTGCAGCCCCAGGAACAAGGTCACCTGCCAGGCCAGCCGGTCGCGGAGCAGCGCGCCCGTCCCGCTGCTCGCACCGCCGACCAGCGGCTCGGTCCCCGGCCGCAGCCGGGGGATCCACGCCACGAGCGCCAGTCCCGCGGGGAGCGCCCAGAAACCCAGCCCGCCCCGCCAGCCGTGCCCGATCAGGCCCGCCAGCGGCACCGTCGACCCCGCCGCGACCGACGCGGCGAGCACCAGGAGCGAGGCGTACACGCCCATCACCAGCCCTACCAGCCTCGGGAAGTCGCGCTTGACCAGGGCGGGGAGGAGCACGTTGATCACGGCGATCGCACCGCCCGCGACGACCGTGCCGGCAAGCAGCTGCGCCACCCCCGGAACGACACGCAGCAGGAGTCCGGCGCAGAGCATCGCCAGCGCCAGCCCGATCGCCCGCTCGGTGCCTACGCGGCGGGCGAGTGCCGGAGCGAGCGGAGCCAGGACCCCGAAGCACGCGACGGGCAGCGTGGCCAGCAGCGCGGCCGCGGTCGAGGACAGGCCGAGCGAGGATTCGATGGTCGGCAGGAGGGGCCCCACGCTGGCGACTGCCGGTCGGAGATTGACCGCGACGACGAGCGTGGTGGCGATCGCCAGGAGCGCGGGGGTCGCGCTGCCGGGCCGGCGGGCGGCGATCG
>JAKAHX010000119.1 GCA_021814735.1 Chloroflexota bacterium
GAGGATCTGCTCGAGTGCGGCCTCCAGCGGCAGCAGCGAGCCTCCGGGCCGGCCGCGCCCGGTCCCCGCGGTCGCGGTCACCGAGCCTGCCTTTCGGCCGGAGCGCTGCCGTCGGGTGCGCTCCATTCCAGCGCCCGGCCTCGCGCCCTCGCCACCAGCCACGTGGCGGCGCACAGGACCAGGACGACGAGCGCCAGGGTCATGGAGATCAGCTCCCAGAACGCGGTCGGGTAGAGCTGGACCATGCGCTCCGTGGCGGGGTTGAACGACCAGTTCCCCTGCGGGAAGAAGAGCTCATGGAAGAGCGTGAACGCGGCGTCGAACGCGACGGCGAAGAAGATCCCGACCGCGGCGATGAACCCCGCCAGCGCGGCGGACCCCGCCTGCACCGCGCGCCACGAGCCGGGATCGCGGCGGTGGGGCAGCAGGGTTGCCAGCAGCACCACCAGCCCAGCGCCGGTGAGCGCCAGGAAGAGGTGCAGCAGGTTGGAGGCATCGTGCAGGTGGGAGGCCTCAGCCACATCGTAGAAGCGGGGCCCACCGGGAACCACGGAGAAGGCGAAGGTTGCCGGTCCGAACACGAGCTCCCCGATGGTGCGGTCCGACACGGCGTGCGTGGCCTGCCGCGTCATCCCCAGGAGCCCGGCGCTCCCGGATGCGTCGAGCGCGGCGTGGATGTAGATCGGGTTGAGCAGGACCGCCACCGAGACCCCGAGGATCGTGAGCGCCGTGCCGACACCGACGAGGACGCGGACCGCGGCCACGGCCTGGCGGCCGGACGTGGCCGACGCTCCTCGGGCCGCGGCGCCTGGAACCACCATCCCTCGACCGTCAGGCCGTCCGGCGGCCCGTCGCCGACGACCCGTGCGCGCGGGCGCAGCGCGAGCGGCGCCGGCGGGCCGTCTCGTCGACCCTGGACCCCCCGCGGCGCTCCATCGCGGGGGCCATGTCCCGGCAGTCGCGTCGCCCCTCGCGGCGCGGGGAGACGCGGTGGAACTGCGAGAGCGACGGCACGGTTCGCGGTCCTCCTGCCGCCGGCATCGCTGCCGGCGCATGCTGCCGTTCGGATCGCCGTCCGCGCCCGCAGGGGGCGATCGGCACGGTGCGCCTGATTATGCCCCCTCGGTCTCCGCCCTACTTCGGGTCTCCCCACACCGTGTAGTGCCAGCCCTTCTCGGCCTCTCCGGTCAGCTCGACCATCACGTGCTTCACGTTCGTGTACTCCTCGAACGAGTACGCCGACAGGTCCTTGCCAAAGCCGGACTGCTTGAACCCGCCGTGGGGCATCTCGCTGGTGAGCGGCAGGTGGTCGTTCACCCATACCCCACCGAAGGCGAGGCCGTTGGCCACCCGTATGGCGCGGAAAACGTCGCGGCACCAGACGGATCCCGCCAGGCCGTAGCGGACGTCGTTCGCCTTGGCCAGCACCTCGTCCTCCGTGTCGAACGGCAGCATCGTGAGGACCGGCCCGAAGATCTCCTGCTGGACGATCTCGGAGTCCTGCTCCACGTGGTCGACCACGGTGGGCTGGAAGAACGCGCCTGAGAGCCCCGGGACCACGGCCCGAGCGCCGCCGGCCAGCACCCGTGCGCCGGCTGCCGCGGCGCGCTCCACGAAGCCCTGCACCCGCTGCAGCTGCTGCTCGCTGATGAGGCTCCCCATGTCGGTGTGCTCGTCACGTGGGTCGCCCACTCGCACCGTGTGCAGGTGATCCAGCAGCCGCTCGAGGAACCGGTCATAGACGGCGCGCTGGACGTAGAAGCGCGTGGCCGCCGTGCAGTCCTGGCCGGCGTTCACCAGGCCCCCCACGACCGCGCCACGCGCCGCCGCCTCCAGGTCCGCGTCGTCGAAGACGATGAAGGGGGCCTTGCCGCCGAGCTCCAGGTGGAGGCGCTTCAGGGTCCCGCTCGCCGCGGCCTGGATCTTCTTGCCGGTCTCCGTGTCCCCGGTGAGCGAGACCATGTCCACGTCCGGGTGCGCGGCGATCGCGTGGCCCACCAGGTCGCCCCGGCCCGTCACCACGTTCAGGACCCCGTCCGGCAGTCCCGCCTCCTGTGCCAGTCGGGCCAGCATCAGCGTGGTGAGGGGCGTCGCGCTGGCCGGCTTCAAGACCACGCTGTTGCCGGCCGCGAGCGCCGGGCCGATCTTCCAGACCGCCATCATCAGCGGGTAGTTCCAGGGGGCCACCTGGCCCACCACGCCGATCGGCTCGCGCCGGATCAGGCTGGTATGGCTCCCGCTGTACTCGGCCGCCGCCTTCCCCTCGAGGTGCCGGATCGCACCGGCGAAGTAGCGCAGGTTGTCGGCCGCGAAGGGAATGTCGGAGTCCCGCCGCAGCTTGATGGCGGTGCCGGTCTGGGCGGTCTCCACCTCGGCCAGTTCATGGGCGTGCTGGTCGATCAGGTCCGCCAGGCGATGCAGGATCGAGGCCCGCTGGGGCCCGTACATGCTGCGCCAGCGTCCGTCGCGGAAGGCTGCCCGGGCCGCGGACACCGCCCGGTCCACGTCGTCGGGGGTCCCCGACGGGACACGACCGGCCAGTTCGCCGGTGGCCGGACTGTGGACTTCGATCCAGTTCCCGCCCGAGGACTCGACCCACGCGCCGTCGATGAACATCCTGCGATCGGTGTCGGTGGCGATGGCCATGGCTCGCTGCGCTCCTCGCGTTCGGGGCCGGGGGCTCTCCCCGCCGGCCGCCCCGGTTCAGGTGTCGCAGTCTACCGCAGCTCTCGTGGCCGACGAAGCCGAGAGACGCGGCTTACGCTCCAGAACCGACGTTCTACGACGATATTCGTCGCCGTGCAGCCGTTGTAGCCCAGGTTTCGCACGTCTCACGGCCGACGGTGGGGCGGGAAGGTGGTGCTCCCGGCCGGCCTCACGCGGCGGGTCGCCGGCCCTCGGGCCGATCAGGCGTCGCGCTGCGCATCCAGGCGCAGGGCGTGGGCGCGGATCCGGTCCCACGCCAGGGCCACGTGACGCGCCTCGGTCCGGACACTGCCGATCGCGAGGCGCAGTGTCAGGCGGTCGCGCAGCCGCGTGTGGGAGAGGAAGACGCGGCCCTCCCGGTTCACGGCCTCGAGGATCGCCGTGTTCAGGCGGTCGAGCTCCTCCCGGACGGCCGGCTCGTCCTCGTGCCCGACATGGCGACGCGGCCGCCACCGGAAGCAGACGGTGGAGAACGGCACGGGCGCCAGCCGCTCGGCGTCGGGCTCGGCGTCCACCCAGGCTGCGAACTGCGTGGCGAGCTCGATGTGCTCCCGCAGGCGCGCCCGCATCCCGTCGAGACCGAAGTACCGCATGAGCATCCACATCTTGAGCGCCCGGAAGCGCCGGCCCAGCTGCGGCGTGTACTCGTTGAAGTCGTGCACGGCGCCCTCGCGATCGAGGGTCCGCAGGTACTCGGGCACGAGGCTGAAGGCGGCGCGCACGACCTCGGGGCGGCGCGTCAGGAAGAGCGAGGCGTCGAGCGGGGTGAACAGCCACTTGTGGGGGTTGACCACGATCGAGTCCGCGCGCTCCCAGCCGGCAAAGGGCTCCCGGCGCTCCGGGAGCAGGGCCGTGACACCGGCATACGCGGCGTCCACGTGGAGCCAGAGCCCCTCGCGCTCGGCTACCTCGGCGAGGGCCGCGGTCGGATCCACCGACGTCGGCCCGGTGGTGCCGATGGTGGCGACGATCGCGCACGGCACGTGGCCCGCGGCGCGGTCCTCGCGAATGGCGGCCTCCAGCGCGGGTACGTCCATCCGGTATGCCGCGTCCACCGGGATGCGCCGTGTGCCCGCACGGCCGATCCCCAGCGTCATGGCCGCTTTCTCGATCGAGCTGTGCGCCTCCGCCGAGGCGTAGATCCGCAGCGCCGGTCGCGCGGCGAGCCCCTCCGCCGAGGCGTCCGTCCCCGCCACCGCCTGGCGGGCGCCGGCGAGGCCGATCAGGCTGCTGGTCGAGGCCGTGTCGGTGAAGAAGCCGTCGAACGCCTCCGGCAGCCCGAGGCCCTGGCGCAGCCACCCGACGGTGACCTCCTCCAGCTCCGTCGCCACCGGCGACGTGCGCCAGAGCATGGCATTCCCCACCAGGGTGGCCATCAGCATCTCGCCGAGGATCCCCGGCGCGGAGCCGCTGCTGGCAAAGTAGGCGAAGAAGGCGGGGTGCTGCCAGTGGGTGATGTTGGGCTCGACGAGCGCACGGTAGTCGCGCAGCACGTCGCCGAGCGGCTCAGGCTGTTCCGGCGGCGCGGCCGGGAACCGGGCCCGCAGCTCCCCGGGCTCCACGTCCGGGAGGATCGGGTAGCGCTCCACGCCCTCCAGGTAGTCCGCCATCAGGTCGGCCACCGCGTGCGCGGCGCGGCGGAACGTCGCCGGGTCCATGTCGCCGTGCCCGGACTGCTGGGCGAGGTCGAGGTGGGCGAACGCGGCGCGCAGGGCGTCGTCGTCCAGCGTGGTCGATGGGTGGGAGAAGGGGCGGGAGGGTGCCATGACCGCCAGTCTAGCCGTGCGCCGCGGCGCCTGGGCGGGCCCGGGTCCGGTCCGGGTCCCGGGCCAGGGTCAGGTCCGGGTCCCGGGCGAGGTCCGGTCGCGGTAGTCTCCCGCCCATGGACGTGACGCCGACCCCGTGGACCACACCCGAGCTCACCGGACTCCATCGGCTGCCGATGCACGCGGTGCCGCACGCGGAGCGTCTCCCGCTGGACGGGCGCTGGCGGTTCCAGCTGCTCGACCACGCGGACGACGAGCCCGGCCCCGCCTGGTCGGAGGCGGATGTCCCGGGCTGCTGGACCATGCAGGGGTTCAGCGACCTGCCCCACTACACGAACGTCGTGATGCCGTTCGATGGCACGCCGCCCCGGGTGCCCGACCACAACCCGACCGGTGTGTACGAGCGCGAGTTCACGCTGCCCGGGGGGTGGGCCGACCGGCGCGTCGTCCTCCACGTCGGCGCGGCGGAAAGCGTCCTGGTCGTCCACCTGAACGGCCGCGAGGTGGGCATCAGCAAGGACTCCCACCTGGCCGCCGAGTTCGACGTCACGCACCTGGTGCGTCCGGGCGCGAACCTGCTGCGGCTCCGCGTGGTCAAGTGGTCCGACGCCAGCTACGTCGAGGACCAGGACCAGTGGTGGCACGGCGGCATCACGCGCCCCGTCTTCCTGTATGCCACCGGCCCCGTCTTCCTGGCTGACGTCCGCGCGACCGCCGGCCTGCGCGAGGACCTGTCGACCGGGACGCTCGACCTGCAGGTGGACGTCGGGTTCCCGGGGCCCGCCGAGCCGGGCTGGATGGTGGAGGCGACGCTCCCCGGCCTCGCCGGCCCGCTCCGGGGGTCGGTCGCGGTGACGGAACGTGGCGTGGAGGACCACATCAGCCGCGCCGAGGGGGCGGCCCATCGGCTCTACCTGCAGGACCTGGCGAGCCGCCGGGCCGCCGGGATGCCCCTTACCGACGAAGAGCGGGACGCCACCTGGCCCGCCATGCACGCACGCCAGGTTCCTCCGCCGGACGGGCGCGTCTCGCTGCGGGCCGAACTGCCGGGCGTCTCCCCGTGGTCGGCCGAGGTGCCCACGCTGTACCCGCTCACCGTGACCCTGCGGTCGCCCGCCGGAGAGACGGCCGAGGCGATCACCGTGCGGGTCGGCTTCCGGCGCGTCGAGGTGCGCGGCCTGGAGCTGCTGCTCAACGGCCGCCCGGTCCTGCTGCGCGGGATCAACCGGCATGACTTCGACCGCAACACCGGGCGGGTCGTGGCCCCCGAGGAGATGCGGGCGGACGTGATCCAGATGAAGCGCTTCGGCTTCAACGCGCTGCGGACCTCCCACTACCCGAACGACCCGGCACTCCTGGACCTGTGCGACGAGTACGGCCTCTGGGTCATCGCGGAGGCCAACATCGAGTCGCACGCGTTCTACGGCGTGATCTGCGACGACCCCCGCTACCTGGGCGCGTTCGT
>JAKAHX010000120.1 GCA_021814735.1 Chloroflexota bacterium
CCACGCCCCGGATCCGCCCTGCCGCCGCGACCGGCCAGGGCCGTGGCTGGGTGCGGACCACGTCCCGCGCTGCCGACACGCACGCATGCCACTGGCCCACCACGAGCCCCGCGTCCGACGGCGCGAGGTCCGACACGGCGAGCGCGACGGCGGTCCATCGGATCATGGTGGCCAGGTGCTCCCGCGCTCCGTCCCCCGCGCCCAGGTGGGCCGCCGCGTCCTGCGCGGCGCGGGCCGCCAGCTGCTCCCGCCGTGCCGCGCTCGCGACGCTCGCGAGGCGATCGGCCGCGTTCCCGAGTGTCGGCTCGGCGCCCATGATCCTGCGACAGGCCTCGTCCAGCCACGCTCCGGGGATCGCGCGCAGGCGGGCGCAGTCGTCGACCAGCCCGTCGAGGGCAGCCTGCCGCGCGTTGAGGTCGTCGGGCGGCGTGCGTCCCGCGGTGGGTTCGACAACCCCGGGCGCGTGCCCAGCCTGCCGGGCCAGGTCGTATCGGCGACGCCGCTCGGGGTCCGCCAGCCAGTCGCGGGCCGTGTTCAGGCGCTGCGCCTGCAGCGTGGCCGCCGCGCCGTGATGCAGGTCCGGGTGCACCCGCCGGATCAGCGCTCGGTGCGCGGCGAGGATCACCTCGACCGGCGCGTCGCGCGTCACGGAGAGCGCGGCATAGAGATCGAAGTCAGGGACTGGCTCGTTCATGCTCCGACCTTGTGCCGGCGCGCGCCTGCGAGGTCTGCCCGCGGGTCCCGGGGCTACGCGGAGGGACCGGCGACTCCGGCCACGGCCGTCTCACCGGTCCGCGCGTCGACCGGCGCCGTGAGCGGCTCGCCGAAGACCTGACGATAGACATCCTCGCCGAAGCTCGTGGGCAGCGGCTCTCCCTCGACCACGCGGAAGGTGCGCGTGCCGTCGTCCAGTCGCTCGGCCCGCAGGAAGAGCGCGCCGATCGACGGTTCCCGGTAGAAGGCCCTGGCAAGCTCGTAGAGATGGGTCACGAAACAGACCTTCACGCCGGAGTCGACGAACGCCCGGACGATCTGGCCCGCGATCTCGGACCCCTCGCGCTCGTTGGTCGAGGCGAACGACTCGTTGAGCAGGACCAGGCTGCCCCGGCTCACCTGCCCGACGATCGCGCGCATCCGCACCAGCTCCTCGTCGAACCGGCCACTCGTCATGGTCTCGTCTTCCTCGCGGGAGAAGTGGGTGAACACGCCCGCGCAGACGTCGGCCCGGAACTGCTCGGCTGCCACGAACATCCCGCACTGCAGCATCAGCTGCGCGATCCCCACGCTGCGCAGGAACGTGGACTTGCCGCCCCGGTTGGCGCCGGTGACCATCACCAGCCGCCGACCGTCGGCGGACACGTCGTTGCCGACCACCGGTCCACCGGTCTCGAGCGACAGGCAGGGGTCGTAGAGACCCCGCGCCGAGAAGACCGGGGCCCCCGCCGAGACGTCCGGGAAGACCACCGGCTGGCGTGCCTCGGCGAGCCGGTCGTGCAGGTTGAGACAGGCCACGTAGAAGCCCAGCTCGGTGCGCAGCATGGTGAAGAAGCTGAGGATGTGGTCGGTCGACTGCGACAGCGCGATGGCGACCAGTGCGAGACCGCGGTCCCGCAGTTCCGACAGGGCCCGGAAGCCTGCCTCGTCGCGGTCGGGAAGCTGGTACACGAGACCCGAGCGATCGCCGAGGAGGCGGTCCTTCCAGCCCTGCCGCCGGCGCACG
This sequence comes from Chloroflexota bacterium, assembly GCA_021814735.1. Lineage (GTDB taxonomy): Bacteria > Chloroflexota > Limnocylindria > Limnocylindrales > CSP1-4 > JAJYNJ01. The sequence goes on from JAKAHX010000120.1 coordinate 1,721, forward strand.
GCACTTCGCAGCACGTAGTGCTCGCCCTTGTTTCCCGCGCCGAGCTCGGCGCTGATGAGCAGGCCGTCCCGGAACTCCAGGTGACGCAGGTGTTCCTCGATCGACGCGATGTAGGCGTCGTCGAGCTCGCGCTCGATCATCGCGAAGAAGGCGCGGAAGCCCTCCGATGCAAACGCGCCCGCCTGCTCGTCGGCGATGCCCCGGATCCGCCGCAGCAACGTCACGAACAGCTGCAGGACCTGGACGGAGCGGTGCAGCAGTCCCTCCGGGTAGCGGTCGCCGAACACGCCTGCCCAGATCTTCTTCTCGCGCAGGACGGCCTCCTCGGCGATCCCGTACAGCTCCCGCACGACCGCGGGATGCTCGAGGCAGTCGGCCAGGATCCGCTGCCGGTAGACGATCACGTCGGGATCGCGCTCGCCCGTCAGGACGGCCGAGCGTGCCACGCCGAGGAGGAACGGATCGCCCCCGGCCATGGCCGCGAGCAGGATGTCGAGCTCGAGGTCCTGGGTCAGGTCCTGCGCGTTCGGCGGAAGGTCCGCGTCGGGGTCGAAGTCCCGGTCGCGGTGCATCAGGAGCGCCTTCATGACGCGAGCCTCGCGGTGATATCGCGATAGGTGAGACCGTACTTCTCGGCGATGGCCCAGGCGTAGGCGCGCCCGTCCGCGGGGCGCCGCACCACCTTGAACGTGCGCCGCGCCGCATCGTGGGGATCCACCCCGCTCACCATGCTGACCGTTGCCTCGCCGATGGCCGACAGCTCGTCGAGGAACGTCACGGAGACGCACAGCATGTCGCGCCGGATGATCTCGTCCATGATCCGGCGGCCGATGAGGAGTGCGTCGTCGGTGGTGGTGCCGCTGAAGCTCTCGTTCATCACCACGAGGCTGTCGGGCGTGGCCTCGTCGAGGATGGCCCGGATGCGGCGCAGGTCGCCCTCGAACCGGCCGCTCAGGTTCTCCAGGTCCTCCTCCTGCTCGAAGTGGGTGTAGAGGCGATCGAAGAGGAAGAGCCGGGCCTCCGCGCCGGGCACCGGCCAGCCCAGGCTGCCCAGCCAGTGCAGCTGGCCGACCATGCGCGCGAACGTGGTCTTCCCGCCCTGGTTGGGGCCCGAGACCACCAGGATCCGCTCGGGGCCGGCAAGGTCCACGTCGTTGGTCACGACGCGACCGCCATCGCGCGCCAGCCGGTCGGCCAGCACCACGTCGAACGCGTCGCGGACGTGCACCGACTTGGAGCGGTCGCTGAGCTCCGGGTAGCAGAAGCCGACGCCCGTCGCGCTGATGCGGGTCACGAACTCCCGGCAGGCCACGTAGAACTGGATCTCCCGGTCGAACGTCCGGATCGTGGGATCGATGAAGGCGCGGTGCTGCATCGCGAACTCCGCCAGTGCCGCGAACGCGTCCGGGTGGAGACGCGCGACGCGGTCGAGGACCGCGGCCTCGACGTGGTTCATCTCCGCGCCCGAGGAGAAGGTGAACCGGTAGTCGCGGGGGGCGCCGCGCTTGAACTTCTCGAACGCCTCCAGCACCTCGGCGCTGTAGTCCGGTTCCTCGTCGTAGCGGGTGACGCGGATCCGGCTTCCCCGGATCTGGAGGCAGTAGCGCACCTCGGCCAGGCGGGCCGCCACCTCGGTGGTGTCGTCGCGCAGCCTGGTGAACGCCTCGGAGCTGACGTATGCACGGAGATACGCCCCGAAGGCGCGCAGCCCGCTGGACGTGGCGGCGCTCGCCGTCAGGCCACTGGACAGGGACGCGACGGTGTCGCAGTAGATGCGGGCGGCCTCCAGGTACCAGCGTTGTTTCTGGAGCGGGTAGCGCAGTCGCTCGACCTGGGCGAACGCGGCACGCATCGTGCGCATGCCGCCGGCGAACGCGCCGATCAGCTCCACGATCGCTGGATCCTCGAGATCGCGGAACACCTCATGGCGGAATTCGATCAGCCGGAGGTCGTGGAGCGGCACGTGGAAGAACGGGGCCAGGCGGTACTCGTCGCGGCCCCGGGTGACCGACGCCACCAGCTGGTCGAGGTTCAGGTCCGGGAAGCAGTCGGGCTGCGCCCGCGTCTCTAGGTCCGGAGGCGCCGGCACGTCGTCGAAGAGGATGCTCTGGAAAGGCATGGGCGCCTTGCCTCGCGCTGGAGGTAGAAGCCGTCAGCGGCTGGGCCGCGTGTGTGGACTGCCTGGCGGCGTGGCGGGCCTCATCGCCTCCGGACAGGATAGAGGCGCGTCCCGCGCCCGGCAAACGCGGGGCCCTTCCGGGGGTTCCCGGCCGTGGTCGATCCGATGCCCGGGCCGCTGACGTTGCACGGCCACAGCCCCGCCTGCGCGGCTGGCGTTGCAGGGCCCGATTCCGTGCCGCACCCGGTCGGGTGCGCTATGCTGCTCGCAAGTGCATCGGCGCGATGAAGCTCGCGCCATCCGATCGAGCCCCGCCGGATCGGCGGGTGATGGCTTCTGGAGCGTGCTCCAGAAGCTTTTTAGCGTTCACCGAGGTCGGGATGAGCAGCATCGAGCGGCAGGGGGCAAGCCCGATGACGGGCGCCCGGCGGGATCCTTCGGGGGGTCGCGGCGCCGCTCTGCGTTCCGTGGTGCTCATCGGCGTCGTCTGCAACCTCGTCGACACGGCCCTCGGGGGCTCGGGCGCCATCACGGGCCCGTGCCTCCGGGTGCCCGGCGCCAGTGCCCTGGTGGTCGACGCGGTGGCCGGCGGGAGAGGAGCGTGATGATGGGACGCGAGCCCACGCGTCGGCCGGTCACGATCGTGCATCGTTCGGCCGGTGCCGTGGTCATGCAGGACGGGCGGTGCCTGATCCTGAAGAAGCGACGGGAGTGGGTCTTCCCGAAGGGTCACCTGGAGGAAGGCGAGACGGCCGAGCAGGCCGCCCTCCGCGAGGTCCGCGAGGAGACCGGGGTCGAGATCGCCATCGACGAATGGCTCGGCACCACGCGCTACGAGTTCGCCGACCGGCGTCGGGGATTCCGCAACCGCAAGGCCGTGGACTGGTTCCTGGCACACCCGGTGGGCGGCGAGCTGCGTCCCGATCCGATCTTCGCCGCCGGCAGCTATGTCGCCCTCGACGATGCCCTCGAACGCCTGTCGCACGAGGCCGACCGGGACATCGCCCGCCGCGCGTTCGGGCTGGCCGTGGGCGACGAGGAGATGGAATGAACGAACCGATCCCGCTGGAACGTGCCGTCGGCGCGGGGCCGCGCCTGGCACCTGACGACGGCGAGATGCAGGCCCCCCTGCCGTCGGCTCCGGCGCCATTCGCCCCGTCGACGCCGTTCGAGCCGCTCGCCCGGCTGTCCGCGGCGTCGCCCGTGGCGCCCGCCCAGCTGGGCCGCTTCTGGCGGGACCTCCAGGCATCGGTGGCGCGCGCGGTCGTCGGTGACCTGCCGGCCCTTCGCCTGCTCGCCGTGGCGCTGCTCGCGGACGGCCATGCCCTGATCGAGGACGTCCCGGGCGTCGGCAAGACGCTGATCGCGCGCGCCTTCGCGCGTTCCCTGGGCCTCTCGTTCGGCCGCGTGCAGGGCACCCCGGACCTCCTCCCCACTGACGTGACGGGGGCCGCCATTCTCGATGGCGGCCGCCTGCGGTTCGTGCCCGGCCCCATCTTCACGAACGTGCTCCTGGTGGACGAGATCAACCGAGCCACGCCGCGCACGCAGTCGGCGCTGCTCGAGGCGATGCAGGAGCGCCAGGTCTCGGTGGAGGGAGAATCCCGACCGCTGGACGACCCCTTCGTGGTCGTGGCGACCCAGAACCCGGTGGAGCTGGAGGGAACCTTCTCGCTTCCCGAGGCGCAACTGGACCGCTTCCTGGTGCAGATCCGGCTCGGGTACCCGGGTCGCGACGAGGAGCGCCACATCGCCCGGCGGTACCTGGGCGGCGAGGACCCGCTGGCGCGGGTCGAGCCCGTGGTGGACCGGGAGACGCTGGCGTCCCTGCGGGTGGCCGTCAGCGAGGTCCACGTCAGCGAGGCGGTCGAGGGCTACCTGGTGGACCTGGTGCGGGCCACGCGCGCCCACCGTGACCTTCGACTTGGCGGCAGCCCGCGTGCCAGCGTGGCGCTGTTCCGGGCGAGCCAGGCCTGGGCCGCCCTCGACGGCCGCGGGTTCGTCCTCCCCGACGACGTTGCGGCGGTGGCGCGGCCCGTGCTGGCGCATCGCCTGCGCCTGGACGTCGACCGG
>JAKAHX010000121.1 GCA_021814735.1 Chloroflexota bacterium
CCAACCGCGCGCGGCGTCGGCCCGCGTGACGCGGACCCCGGACCCTCGCGCCGCTGACGTCGGCCCGCGTGGGGTGGCCCGGATCGATGCCGCTCCGATGCCCGGGGGGTGCGCACATCGTCGGAGCTGGCCGCGGCAAGTACGAATCTTCAAGGTTCCCGGGCGTGCTGACGGAGCCTCTGGCACACGCCAGCGCCGATAACGACGGCAATGTCAGCGCGCCCCCCGCGCCGGTGGCGCCTGATTCGCCATTGGCAGAGCCGCAGGCGCACACGCGAGAGGAGTGGGAGCCATGTCGGAACAGGAGATGCAGCTCGGCGAGTTCGAGGGCACCGACCGGCACTTGCGACGCAGCATGCCGTTGCAGCAGCTCCTCTTCCTCTCGATGGGGGGCATCATCGGTTCCGGGTGGCTGTTCGCCGTACTGGGCGCCGACGCGACCGCCGGCCCGGCCTCGGTCATCTCGTGGATCCTCGGCGGGATCTTCGTCCTGCTGATCGCGCTGACCTACGCGGAGATCGCCGGGATGCTGCCGCGCAGCGGGGCCATCGTCCGCTATCCGGGGCTCACCCATGGCGCCTTCACCGGCTTCATCCTGGGCTGGGCCTACTCGCTGGCGGCGGTGTCGGTGGCCGCCATCGAGGCGGAGGCGGTGGTCACCTACCTGGCGGGCAAGTTCACCGCCGCGCACTTCACGACCGTTGCCAGCGGCGTCACCGTGCTCACCTGGCCGAACGGGATCGTCTTCGCGGTCCTGCTCATGGTCCTCTTCTTCGCGGTCAACGTGGTCGGCGTCCGTTTCCTGTCCGAGTTCAACCGCTGGATCACCTGGTGGAAGCTGATCATCCCGACCCTCACCTTCCTGCTGCTCTTCCTCGCCTTCAAGGGGTCCAACTTCACCTCGTACGGGGGCTTCGCGCCGCTCGGGCCGTCCCCCATCTTCCAGGCCCTTGCGACCTCCGGGATCGTCTTCGCCTACCTCGGGTTCCGGCAGGCGCTGGAGTACGGCGGCGAGGCGCGCAACCCGCAGCGTGACGTCCCCATCGCGACCATCCTGTCGGTCCTGATCGGGATGGTGGTCTACGTGCTGTTGCAGGTCGCGTTCACGGGCGCCATCGACTTCCACAAGGCAGGCGTCGCGCCGGGCGCGTGGGCCGCCCTCAAGCAGAGCAGCTGGGCGAGCGGGCCGCTCTACTCCGCCCTGAACGCGACCGGCATCGGGCTGCTCGGCGCCTTCGCCACCCTGCTGCTGATCGACGCCGCCATCTCGCCGTCGGGCACCGGGTGGATCTACCTCGGCGCGGGGACGCGGAGCATCTACGGGATGAGCGTCCACCGGTACTTCCCGAAGCAGCTCCAGGCCATCAACAGCTACGGGATCCCCTGGGTCGCGCTGCTGGCCTCGTTCGTCGTCGGCTGCCTCTTCTTCGCGCCGCTGCCGAGCTGGTACAGCCTGGTGGGCTTCATCACGTCCGCCACCGTGCTGACCTACATCATGGGCGGGATCGGGCTGCCGGTGCTCCGGCGGACCGCCCCGGGGATGACGCGTCCGTTCCGGCTGCCGGCATCCGAGCTCATCGCGCCGCTGGGCTTCCTGGCCGCGGTGATGGTGGTCTACTGGTCCGGCTTCCAGACCCTGGTCAACGTGTACGCAGCCGTCTTCATCGGCCTGACCGTCTTCGCCTGGTACTTCGCGCCGAACGAGGGCTGGATCCGGCGTGACGTGGGCGCGGTGCTCGGGATCCTCTTCCTGGTTGCGTGGGTGGTGGTCAACAAGCTGGGCGGCTGGGTGCTCACCACGAGCTCGACGGCCGCGCCCGGCTCCCTGTCGTTCCCGGCGTACTTCGTCCTGTTCGCCGCCACCCTCGTCGTCTTCGCCGTCGCCCTGTGGTGGTTCAGCAACGAGACTGGCCGGATGCACATCGCGCGCTCGACGTGGCTCATCGTGATGCTGCTGGCCACGTTCCTCGTCTCGTACTACGGCGAGTACGGGCCGCTCACCAAGCCGGCGCTGCCCTTCCCGGTGAGTGACATCGTCGAGATCGCGCTCGGCATCGTCTGCTACTACTGGGGCGTCGCGAGCGGGTTCGTCACCGAGGAACTGAGCGAGATCGTGGGCGTCCCGGCCGACGCGCCGGGCGAGCGGCCGCGGGCTCCCCAGCTCGGACCGCGGGGAGCGAGCGGCGCCCGGTGAGCCGGGCGGTGCCAGCCAGGACCAGGACCGCGCACGACGGGTGACCGCGAGGCGGCCCCGGACGAGATGCGGGCGCCGGCCGTGCCGGCGCCCGCTGGCGCTCGAAGGACGGGCACGCGGCCCCTCGGCGCGCAAGGGGCACGCGCACCAGGTATCGGTTCGCGGCCGGAACGGCCGGCGCTCAGCGGGTCAGCGCGTCCCCCACTGGTACGTCTCCTTGACGATCCGCAGGTAGACGTAGGCCTCCGTCTCGCGGACCCCATCGATGTGGCGGAGTCGATCGACCAGGAACGAGAGAAGCGCATCGTTGTCCTCGCAGACCGTCTCCACGAGGATGTCGTAATGCCCCGCGGTGATGACCGCGTAGGACACTTCCGGCAGGGCGGCGATCTGCTCGGCGGCGGAGACCAGCTTGTCGCCGTCACAGCGCACGCCGATCATCGCCATCTGGTGGAACCCGAGCTTGAACGGGTCCGTCACGCCGACGATCTGCAGCACCCCTCGCTCGATCAGCCGGTTGGTGCGCGCGCGCACGGCGGCCTCGCTCACGCCGAGATCCGCAGCGATCTGGGTAAACGGCCGCCGGCCGTCCTGCTGCAGGTGCTCGATGATGCGCTTGTCGAGGTCCGCCAACTCGTCGCCGACGCGCTCCGTGAGGGCGCGTGACCGGATCGGTTCCATCCCCGCGACAGTAGCAGGTCCGGCGCGATTCGGTGCATCCAGCGTCCGTGCCGTGGAGCCGGTGTACGATGCCCGCCGATGCAGCACGACACCGGCCGCGAGGGCTTCTCCACGCGCGCGATCCGCGCCGCGAGCCGGACGCCGCGGCTCGACCAGGAGTCCACCGCCGTCCCGATCTACCAGACGGCGACCTTCCGCACCGCCGACGCGGTCGAGCTCGCCGACGTGCTCGGCGACCGACGGCCCGGGTACGCCTACTCCCGCATCGCCAACCCCACCGCCGCGGCGCTGGCGAGCGCGATCGCAGAGATGGAGGGCGCGGAGGAGGGGTTCGCCTTCGGCACCGGCATGGGCGCCATCTTCGCCGCGCTGGCGTCCCAGCTCGCGGCCGGGGACGAGCTGGTGGCCTCGAACGCGCTCTACGGCAGCACCCGCTCGCTCGTCGAGGGACACCTTCGGCGGTACGGGGTGGCGGCGCGCTACGTGGATGCCACGGACCACGCCGCCGTCGAGGCCGCCCTCAGCCCCGCGACGCGGGTCCTCTACGTGGAGACCATCTCGAACCCGACCATCGTGGTGGCCGATCTCGCGCGCCTGGCGGCGATCGCCCACCGGCACGGCGTCACGATGATCGTCGACAACACGTTCGCCTCCCCGTTCCTGTGCCGGCCCATCGAGCTGGGCGCGGACCTGGTCGTGGAGTCCGCCACCAAGTGGATCGGCGGCCACTCGGACGTGCTCGCCGGGGTCGTGTGCGGGGACGCGGCCCGCATGGCATCGGTGCGCGCGCTGCAGGTGGACACCGGCGGGATCGTGGCGCCCTTCAGCGCGTTCCTGGTGCTGCGTGGCCTGGAAACGCTCGCCGTGCGCATGGAGCGCCATTCCGCGACGGCGCTGGAGCTGGCGTCCTTCCTGGAGCGCCAGGTGGACGTGGTGCGACGGGTCTACTACCCGGGCCTGGCCAGCCATCCGCAGGCGGGCCTTGCCCGGCACCAGCTGCGGGCCGGTGGCGGGATGCTCGCGTTCGACCTGGGGAGCCGGGAGGCGGGCACGGTCTTCCTCGACGCCCTCGGCCTGGGCGAGCGGACCGCCTCGCTGGGCAGCGTCCACACCATGGCCGTGCATCCGCCATCCACCACGCATCGCCAGCTGGACGCCGAGGCGCTCGCGCGGGCGGGGATTGCCCCGGGGCTGGTGCGCGTCTCGGTCGGGCTGGAGGACGCCGAGGACGTGCTCGGCGCCGCGGAGCGGGCGCTGGTCGCGGTGCGCGCCGCGCGCTGACAGTGGCCACCGCGTCCTTCGCGCGTCCGGGGTCGGCGCGTCTCTCGGATCCGCTCGCCGCGCTGGGGTACACCGCCTGGCGGCTCCTCACCAGCGTGCGCTTCGCGGTGATCCAGATCATCGCGATCGCCATCGCCGGGGTGTTCGGGGCGCTGCTGCCCCAGATGTCGGCTGCCCAGGTGCAGGACCCCTCGCAGTATGCCCAGCAGATGGCCGCGATCCAGTCGCAGTACGCGGGCCTCTCCGTCCTCGGGGTCTCCATCGGCCCCACGCTGGTGGACCTCTTCGACCGGCTGGGCCTCCTGCACGTCTTCAGCGTCTGGTGGTTCACCACGCTGCTCGCCCTGCTGGCAGTCAGCATCGTGGTCTGCACGGCGGACCGCACCCCTCGTCTCTGGCGCAGTGTGCGGGAGGTGCGGGTTGCCCAGCCCGCCGGGTTCTTCGATCCCCGGCTTGCCAACCGGGCCGCGGTGGCCGTGCCGCTGGAGGGCGAGCGCGTCACCCGGGTGCTGCGTCGCCGCCACTACGTGGTGCGGCACGCGGAGGGGATCGTCTACGGCGACCGGAACCAGTACTTCCGGCTCGCCACCCTGCTCACGCACGCCGGCCTGGTCCTCTTCCTGGCCGCGGCCGCGATCAGCGGCGCGTTCGGGTTCCAGACCGTACTGGCGCTCGGCGACGGGCAGACCGCGCCCATTCAGCCGGTGGGGACGCCGGGGAACCTCATCGTCAAGAACGTCCAGTTCTCTGCGCCGACCAGGCCCGACGGCTCCTTCATCGACTTCTCCACCGACGTCGAGGTCTACCAGGACGGGCGCGCGATCGCCCACAAGACGATCCACGTCAACGACCCGCTGGTGGTGGATGGCTACGTCATCCACCAGAACACGTTCGGGCCGGCGGCCGTCATCGAGATCCACGATTCCTCCGGTCGGCTCGTGTGGACCGGTCCCGTGCTGCTGGCGGGCACCCTGCTGGGGCTGCCGCAGGGGTTTATCACCATCCCCGGCTCCAGCCTCGGGCTGCTCGTGGTCCTCGACAGGAGCCCCTCGGGTGCGCCACGCCTGACGCTGCAGGGCCTCGCCGCCGATCCTGCCGGGGCCGCCACCCGCACCGTCTTCATGCAGTCGCTGGGCGTGGGCCAGACCAGCGATGCCGCGGCCACGTCCGGGTACGCAATCCGCTGGGTCGACACGTCGGCGTTCAGCGGCCTCGTGATCCGGCGCGATCCCGGCCAGGACCTGGTGTGGGTCGCGTTCGCCCTGCTGCTCGGCGGCCTGGTGCTGACGTTCTACTTCCCACGACGCCGCGTCTGGGTCCGGATCCTGCCGGACCACGCGGACGTCGCGCTCCTGGCCGACCGGTACGTGGATGCCCCGCGGGAGCTGCAGGAGCTGGTCCGGGATCTGCAGGGAGCGCCCGCCGGCTGACACGTGCGCCCCGGGACCGGCTGACACGTGCGCGCCGGGTCAGCCGCTGGCCGGGCCGCCGGCGGGACTGCCCGGCGTGAGAGGATGATCCCGTGCCGACGCTTCGACAGATCTGGCGGGACGTGGTGCCGACGGCGACGTGGCTCTCGCCGGTGGACGGCGCGGCCCGCGCCGGCGACCAGGGGGCCCCGGACCCCGAGATCGGCTGGGTCCGCGTGCTGCGCGCCCGCGTCCCGGCACTGGAGGGGCTGGAGCCCGGGGACCTCGCGATCGTCCCCGAGCCCGCGCTGACCGCGCTCGTGGC